>DATAAQ010000168.1:0-19748 GCA_036260055.1 Gaiellaceae bacterium
CTGCCCGCACAGGGGCGGCGCCCTCTGCAGCGGGCCGGTGACGGGGACGACGCTGCCGACGGACGGCTTCGAGTACGTGTACGGCCGGGACGGCGAGATCGTCCGCTGCGCCTGGCACGGGTGGGAGTTCGAGATCGCGACCGGGCGCTCGCTCATCGATCCGAGCATCCGCGCGAAGACCTTCCCGGTCGAGGTCGAGGCGGGCGACGTCTACGTCGTGATCTGATGGGCGATCCCTTCGGCGGCGCCGACGGCGTCTGGCTCCGCTGCGCCCTCCACGCGCACTCGACGGAGTCGGACGGCGAGCTCGCGCCCGCGGCCCTGGCCGTCCACTACTTCCGCGCCGGCTACGACGCGCTCGCGATCACGGACCACCACGTCCGCACGCTCGCGCCCGCCCGGGACCGCCTGCTGGCGCTCCCGAGCACGGAGCTCGACGCACGGCTGCCCGACGGGCGCCTCGCCCACGTCCTCGGCTTCGGCATCGCGGCGGATCCGTGGCCGCGTTCGGAGACCCGGTCCCTCGAGGAGACGGTCGCGTGGATCGCCGGCGAGGGCGGCGCGGCGTACGTCGCTCACCCGCACTGGAGCGGGCTTCGCGCACGCGACTGGGAGCGATGTGAAGGCGTGCTCGGCATCGAGGTCTACAACGCGGGCTGCGAGCTCGAGGTGGGTCGCGGCGACGCGGTCTCGCAGTGGGACGAGGCGCTGCAAGCGGGAAGGCGCTGCTTCGCGCTCGCGACGGACGACACGCACCATCCGGGCTTCGACAGCGGGTTCGCGGCCGTCCTCGTCCACGCCGCCGAACGCTCGCCCGAGGCGGTTCTCGCCGCGCTGCGCGACGGGGCCTTCTACAGCTCGACGGGGCCGCTCGTCCACGCGCTCGAGCGCGACGACGACGGCCTCGTCGTCCGCTGCAGCGCGGCGGCGAGCGTCGGGCTCGTCTGCGACCCGGGCCGCGGGGCCCGCGTGCACGCGGGACGGCTCGCGTACCGGCACGGAAGCGAGGTGCTCGAGGCCGACGACGACGGGCGGATCACGGCCGCGCGCCTGGCGCGGCCGCCGGGGACCTCGTACGCGCGGCTCGAGATCGTCGACGCCCGCGGGCGAAGGGCATGGACGAATCCGCTCTAGCGTGGCGCGACCGCGCTCGCGAGCAGCTCGCGACGCGCCGGTTCGACCTCCTCGTGATCGGCGGCGGCATCATCGGCGCCGGGATCGCGAACGAGGCGGCACGTGCGGGCCTCGCCGTCGCGCTCGTCGACCGGGCCGACTTCGGCTCGCAGACGTCGAGCGCCTCCTCGAAGCTCGTCCACGGTGGCCTCCGCTACCTCCGCCTCGGCGACGTCCGCCTCGTCCGCGAGGCCCACCGGGAGCGCCGCGCTCTCATGCGCGTCGTCGCGCCGCACCTCGTCCGCCGCCTCCCGTTCCTGCTCCCGCTCTACCGCGGAGGACCGTACCGGCCGCTCACCGTCCAGGCGGGCCTCTGGCTCTACTCGACGATCGCGCGCGAGCGCCTCGGCGGGCTCGTCCCCCCGGAGCGGGCTCGCCGGAGCGTCCCCGCCCTCCGCACCGCCGGGCTTCGTGGATGCGGGCTCTACGCCGACGCCTCGACGAACGACACGCGCCTCTGCCTGGCGAACGTCCGCGCGGCCGCGGACGCCGGCGCCACGGTGCTGAACCACGCGGGCGTCTCCGCCCTGCGCATCGCGGGCGGGCGCGTCGTCGGCGCCGAGGTCGGCGACGTCTCGGTCTCCGCCCGGGCGGTCGTCAACGCGACGGGGCCGTGGGTCGACGAGGTGCGGCGGCTCGAGGACCCCCGCGCGCGGGCGTCGAGCCGGCTGAGCAAGGGCGCACACGTCCTCGTCCCGCTCCCGGAGCCGTGGTCGGCCGCGCTCACCATCCCGCACGACGGCGTCCGCGTCTCCTTCGCCGTCCCGTGGGAGGGCATGCTGCTCCTCGGAACGACGGACGAGCTCTACGAGGGCGACCCGTCCGCCGTCGCCGCGACGGACGAGGACGTCAGCACCATCCTCCGGGAGGCGTCCGCGGCGCTCGACGCCGACCTCCTCCGCCCCGAGGCGGTTCGCCTCCGCTTCGCCGGCCTCCGCGTCCTGCCCGGAGCCGGCGGCGCGACGGCGAGCGCCCGCCGGGAGACGGTGCTGCTCCGCGGCCCCGCCGGGATGCTCTCCGTCGCGGGAGGGAAGCTGACGACGTACCGGCGCATCGCGCTCGCGGCCCTCGACGCCCTCCGACCCGACCTCGGGCTCCCGAGGCTCGACCGCGCGGCCGTCCCGCTCCCCGGAGCGGCCGACCTCGCGGAGGCGACGCGGCGCCTCGCCAGGACGGCGGAGCTCGACGCGCCCGTCCGCTCCCACCTGGCGCATCTCTACGGCAGCCTCGCCGGGGAGGTGCTCGAGCGGGCGGGCGACGACCCGGCGCTGCTCGAACGGCTCCATCCGGAGGCGCCCGATCTCCGCGTCCAGGCGCTCTACGCGCGGGAGCGCGAGTGGGCCTGCACCGCCGAGGACGTCCTCTTCCGGCGCACGACGCTCGCGTTCCGCGGCCTCGAGGTCCCCGAGCGCGAGACGCTCCTCGCGTAGCATCGGCGCGGATGCCGCGGAGCACCGTCTGCCTCTCCTTCGACTTCGACGCGCTGTCCGTCTGGCTCGCCTACGAGCGGGCGACGCCGGCGATGCTGAACCGCGGCGAGTACGGCGCCCGCGTCGGCGTCCCGCGGATCCTCGCCTTTCTCGCGGAGCACGGCCTGGCGGCGACGTTCTTCGTCCCCGGCCACACGGTCGAGTCCTTCCCGCGCGAGACCGAGGCGATCCTCGAGGCGGGCCACGAGGTCGCGCACCACTCGTACGCCCATCTCGACCCGAGCACGCAGACGGCCGACGAGGAGCGCGCGGACATGGAGCGCGCCTGGCGCGTGCTCGAGGGGATCGGCGTCGAGCCGCTCGGCTTCCGCTCTCCCTCGGCCGACCTGTCCGAGGTCACGCTCGCGCTCGTCGAGGAGCTGGGGTTCCTCTACGACTCGAGCCTCATGACGGACGACTACCGGCCGTTCCGGCCGCGGATCGGGGACCGGGTCTCGCGCCAGGACCCTCTCCGGCCCGGCCGCGAGGCCCGCCTGTGGGAGCTGCCGCTCTGCTTCGAGCTCGACGACTGGCCGCACTTCCAGTTCAACTTCGACCCGTACCGCAAGGGCGGGGCGGCGCCGAGCTCGGTGCTCGAGATCTGGCGCGGCGAGTTCGACTGGATGGACGCGCACGTCGACGACGGCGTCCTCACCGTGTGCATGCACCCGCAGGTGATCGGGCGCGGCCACCGCATGGCGATGCTCGAGGAGTTCGTCCGCCACTGCCTGGCCGCCGGGGCGCGGTTCGAGCGGATGGGCGAGGTCGCCCGGCGGCTACCCGTGGGCTAGGACGAGGCGGTTCCCCGCGGGGTCGCTCACGGCCGGGCCGTACGGCGTGTCGGCGAGCTCCCGGCCCGCAACCTCGATCCGGCCGAGGAGCTCGTCGCGGTCTCCGCGGGCCGGGAGGACGATCGTCGCGTGGCGGAGCGCCGCCGAGCCCGGCGGGGGAGGCGACCCCCCGGAGCTCTCCCAGACGTTGGCGCCGACGTGGTGGTGGTAGCCACCGGCGGCGAGGAACGCCGCCTGAGAGCCGAAGACGGCCATGAGGCCGAAGCCGAGGACGTCGCGGTAGAACTCGATCGTCTCCGGGATGCGGGCGACCTTGAGGTGCACGTGCCCCATGCGGGTGCCCTCGGGAAGGCCGGCGAAGGACGCCGAAGCGGAGTCGTCGAGCTCGCCGAGCAGGCCGTCGACGTCCAGCGGCAGCGTCGTCAGCCGTCCGGCGACCCGTCCCTCCCAGATCGCGCGCGGGCGGTCACAGTAGATCTCGATCCCGTGCCCGTCCGGGTCGCTCGCGTAGATCGCCTCGCTGACGAAGTGGTCGGAGAGTCCGACGAGCCGGACGCGGTCGCGCGCCGCGTGGGCGAGCCAGCGGGCGAGGTCGACGCGCTCCGGAAGGAGGAGCGCGAGGTGGTAGAGCCCGGTACGTCCCGGCGCCGGACGCGCCCCGGGTTCCTCGACGAGGACGACGAGCTCGGTCTCCCCGGCCCCCAGGGAGATCGCCGCGGACGTCCGCTCGAGCTCGGCGAGGCCGATCACCCCGCGGTAGTAGGCGAGCGAGCGGCCGAGGTCCGAGACGGTCAGGTGCACGGGGCCCATCGTCGTAGCCGCGGGCAGCC
This sequence comes from Gaiellaceae bacterium, assembly GCA_036260055.1. GTDB lineage: Bacteria > Actinomycetota > Thermoleophilia > Gaiellales > Gaiellaceae > DASQWP01. Next base: position 4,264 of record DATAAQ010000168.1, read on the forward strand.
GCGTCTCTGGCGGGCCGTCTCGCGCCGCCGTCAGCTCCTCGGGGTCCCGCGAGCTCACCAGTGGAGCTCGGCCGCGCTCCCGAGCCCGGTTCCGAGCGGCTCCTGGAGGCTCGTGTGGAGGCGCGAGCCGATCCGACCGCCCATGTTGCCCGCGCCGGTGATCGTCACGTTCATGCGAGCCTCCTTTCGCGCTCACGGTCGGTCGGACGCGGAAGGAAGGCTAGCGGCGCCGGCCCCCGCGGGTGCGTCGTCAGCCGACGTCGACCACGACCGTCTTCGGCTCCGTGAACGTCTCGAGCGGGAAGCGTCCGCCGACACGGCCGATGCCGCTGGACGAGCCGGCGCGCCCGCCGAAGGGCAGGTGGCTCTCCCAGTAGTTCGACGAGGCGTTCACGTTCACCCAGCCGGCCCGCACGCCCTCGGCGAAGCGGAGCCCGCGGGCGAGGTCGCGCGTGAAGACGGCCGCGAGCAGGCCGTAGGGCGAGCCGTTCGCGACCGCGAGCGCCTCCTCGTCGCCCGCGATCGTCGTGACGGGGACGACCGGCCCGAAGGTCTCCTCGCGGGCGACCTCCATCTCGTCGCCGACGCCGTCGAGGATCGTCGGCTCGTAGTAGAGACGGGTGGGAAAGCCCTCCGCGCGCCTTCCTCCCGCCACGAGCGCCGCCCCCCGCTCGAGGGCGTCGGCGAGGTGGCGGTCGACCTTCTCGGCGACGGGCTCGTTGTTGAGCGGGCCCATGGTCGTGTCGTCGGCGAAGGGGTCGCCCAGCCGCACCTCGCGTGCCGTCGCGCCGGCGAGGCGGTCGAGGAACTCGTCGTGGACGGCCTCGTGGACGAGGAAGCGCTCACCGGCCGTGCAGCTCTGGCCGGCGCAGAGGAAGGAGGCCGTCAGCGTCGCCTCGACGGCGGCGTCGAGGTCGGCGTCCTCCAGCACGACGAGCGGCCCGTTGCCGCCCAGCTCGAGCAGCAGGGCCTTGCCCGCGGCGCGCTCGGCGACCCGCCGGCCCGTGGCGATCGAGCCGATGAACCCGATCGCATGCGTGCCGGGGTTGGCGGCGACCTCGTCACCCACGACGGGCCCGGGGCCGGTGACGAGGTTGAAGACGCCCGGCGGCAGCTCGGCGTCGGCGACGCACTCGGCCAGCTTCACCGCGCAGACGGCGGTGCTCGGGGCGGGCGCCCAGACGACCGCGTTCCCGGCCGCGAGCGCCGGGGCGACGATCTCGGCCGGCATCGTGTACGGCCAGTTCCACGGCGTGATGACGCCCACGACGCCGCGGGGCACGCGGTAGACGAGCACGCGCTTCCGCGCGTCGACCGAGGGCGGCATGGAACCCTCGACCCGGCGGGCGTCCGCCGCGGCCATCCGCCAGTACTCCGCCAGCTCGTCGACCTCGTCGTAGGCCTCGGCCCGGAGGGGCTTGCCCTGGTCGAGCGTGAGCGTGCGGGCGAGCTCGTCGCGGTGGGCCAGCACCGCCTCGGCGACGCGCTCGCAGGCGCGCGACCGCTCGAAGGCCGAGAGCGCCGACCACGCCGGCCAGGCGTCGCTCGCCGCCGAGATCGCCCGCCGGACGTCCGCCCGGGTGCCTTCGGGGACGGAGCCAATCGCCTCGCCCGTGGCGGGGCTCGTCGCCTCGCTCCTCGCGCCCGACTCGCTCTCGACCCACGCCCCGCCGACGTACATGCGGTAGTCCACGCGGCCGATCTTCCCACATCCGTTTTCCCACCCCCGCCGTAAACCCCCACGACCCCCCGGGGAGAAGGAGCAAGCGTGTGAACGAGTCGTCACTCTCCCTCGTGCCCGCCCTCGCGGCCGTGGCGCTCGCCGCGCCCGCCGCCGGGACGATCCACGAGAAGGCGTCCCTCGAGTACGGCAACGCACCGCCCTAGCGGACCCCGGGGCCGGGAGGGCGGGCGGTGCGGCGTCCGCCCTCCCGTCTGTCTAGGCTCGGGGGGTGGAGAAGCAGCCGACCGCCGACGAGCTCGCGGCCGCCCGCCGCCGCGCCGAGACGGATGCGGAGGCGCACGTCGCCGCCGAGCGCTCGGGCGCTCCTCCCGACGAGCCGCCCGGCCGCGCGGGGCCGTACGCCTTCGCCGCCGAGGCGCTCCAGGCGGAGTACGACCTCGTCTACCGCGAGACGCTCGAGCGCCTCCGGGCGCGCGGCGCCTGAGCCGTCCACCCTGCGGGCAGGGCGGCCCGAGAGGGCGCGACCGCATCGCCGGGGCGGCTCAGTGCGCGGGCGGTTCCCAGCCCTCGAGGACGGGCGCCTGCCAGTCCGTCCCGACCGTGCGGGAGCCCTCGACCCAGGGCCCGAGCTCGGGCTGGGGGAACTTCGTGTGCTTCTCCTTCAGCTGGATCCCGTACGAGTTCCCCGACTGGAGATGCTTCACGAGGACCTTCCGGGCGATCTCGTCCTCGCGGCCCTCGGGGATCGGGAAGTAGATGCGGATGAAGGAGTTCGAGTAGCGGTCGAAGACGGCGGGCGTCCCCTCCTCCTCGAGAAGCTCGACGTCCTCCAGCCAGTTCAGGTCCTCGCCCGGCGTCGCCGCCAGGAGGTCGACGTCCTCGACGAGCGAGATGTCCTCCTGGTAGGGGAAGCGCCGGCCCGCGAGGTACTCGGCGTCGATCTCGACGATCTTCTCGGGCTCGCCCCGCGCGCTCACGGCTACTCCTCGGCGCCCGCGAACTCCGCCGGCTGCTCCGGGAGGTAGTCGACCGGGTACTCGAGGTGCTTCTCGAGCAGGCGCTTGATCTCGCCGAGCGCCCGTTCTTCCGTCACGCCGGGGACCCAGTCAGTCCCCGCGAGCGGCACCTTCGCCATCGCCGCCGCCTCGACGGTCAGCGCCGCGAGGTCCTCCGGCTCGAGCGAGTGCACGTTCGTCTTCCCGCACGCGCGGGCGAGCATCTGCACCTCGAGCGTGAGCGTGTGGAGGAAGTTGTAGACCCGCTCGGCCGCCTCGTCGACGATGAGCCGCTTGCGGAGCTCCGGGTCCTGCGTCGTGATCCCGACCGGGCAGCGGCCCGTGTGGCAGTGGTAGCACTCGCCGGCCGGGACGCCGATCGTCCCCTCGTAGTCGGTGACGCCCGGGATCTCCTTGTTGCAGTTGAGCGCGACGAGCGCCGCGTGGCCGAGGGCGACGGCTTTCGCCCCGAGCGAGAGCGCCTTGGCGACGTCGCCGCCGTTCCGGATGCCGCCCGCGACGACGAGGTCGATCTCGTCGGCGAGCCCGACGTCCTCGAGCGCGCGCCGCGCCTCGGGAATGGCCGCCATGAGCGGGATCCCCGTCTCCTCGGTCGCCAGGTGGGGGCCGGCGCCCGTGCCTCCCTCGGCCCCGTCGAGATAGATGATGTCCGGCCCGCACTTGGCCGCCATGCGGACGTCGTCGTAGACGCGCGCGGCGCCCAGCTTGAGCTGGATGGGGATCTGGTAGTCCGTCGCCTCCCGGACCTCCTGGATCTTCAGCGAGAGGTCGTCGGGGCCGAGCCAGTCGGGGTGTCGCGCCGGCGAGCGCTGGTCGATCCCCGGCGGAAGCGAGCGCATCTCCGCCACCTGCTCGGTGACCTTCTGTCCCATCAGGTGGCCGCCGAGCCCCACCTTGCAGCCCTGGCCGATGAAGAACTCGCAGGCGTCGGCGAGCATCAGGTGGTGCGGGTTGAACCCGTACCGGCTCTGGATGCACTGGTAGTACCACTTCGTCGAGAGGTCGCGCTCCGGCGGGATCATCCCGCCCTCGCCCGAGCACGTCGCCGTCCCCGCCATGGAGGCGCCCTTGGCGAGCGCCATCTTCGCCTCGAGCGAGAGCGCGCCGAAGCTCATGCCGGTGATGTAGACGGGGATGTCGAGCTCGATCGGCTTGTGCGCGAACCGCGCCCCGAGGACCGTCTTCGTCTCGCACTTCTCCCGGTAGCCCTCGATGACGAACCGGGTCAGCGTCCCCGGCATGAACATGAGGTCGTCCCAGTGCGGGATCCGCTTGAACATCGAGAAGCCGCGCATGCGGTAGCGCCCGAGGTCCGCCTTCATGTGGATGTCGTTGATGACCTCGGGCGTGAAGATGGGGCTCCGCCCGAGGATCGTCCGGCGCTCGGGCTGCTGCTTCCCGACGTTCCCGTCGACCTGGTCGTAGCGGTCGCTCGTCGTCATGTTTGTCCCCCTAGAGAACGAGCTTGCGCTCGGAAGGCTCGAGGTTGTCGTAGTTGTAGAGCATCTTGCCGCAGACGAACTTCTGGAACGCCGGCGGGTCGCCGAGGCCGTAGATCCGGAACTTCCGCTCGATGAACTCGGTGTCGGTCTCGTCCCACTCCCCGGGGACGCAGTCGATCCCGAGCGACTTCACCGCGCCCGCCACGTAGATCTTCCCGTCGTACATGGAGTCGCCCAGGCCGGGGCCGACGTTGCCGCAGATCACCTGGCGGCCGCGCTGCATCATGAAGCCGGTCATCGAGCCGGCGTCGCCGAGCACGATGATCGAGCCGCCCTTCTGGTCGATGCCGGTGCGGGCGCCGACCCTGCCCTTGACGACGAGATCGCCGCCGCGGAGCGCCGCCCCCGTGAGCGAGCCGGCGTTGCCCTCGACGACGACCACGCCGGACATCATGTTCTCGCAGGCCGACCAGCCGACGCGGCCGTTGATCTGCACCTCGGGCCCGTCGATGAGCCCGCAGCCGAAGTAGCCGAGGCTGCCGTCGAAGGTGATCCGGCAGCGCGTGAGGATGCCGACCCCCAGCGAGTGCTTCGCGCCGGGGTTGAGCACGGTGACGTCCTCGACGCCTTCCTCGTAGAGGAGGCGGCGGAGCTCGAGGTTGATCTGGCGCGTCGAGAGCTCGTGCGCGTCGAACCTGGCCTTCGCGCCGTCGATCGCGGCCGTGCGCGGTGCCTCGGCGAGCGGCTCGGCGAGGCCGCGGGCGTCGTACGTGATGCGGCCTTCGCCTACCGCTGCCACACCATCACCTCGCCCTCGTAGGGGTCGTACGTGTCGATCTCGCGGTCGATCACCGCCCTGATCGCGATCTCCTCGGACGCGAGCGCGACCACGTCGTCCGACTCGTAGAGGACGAGCGGCTTCGCCGCCATCTCGTCCTTGGCGACCCCGAGCGCGTCGTCGGTCACGGCGATGTACGTGAAGACCCCGTCGAGCTCCTCGAGCGAGTCGCGCATGGCGTCCTCGAGCGAGGCGCCCTCGCTCATCTTCTCGGCGAGGTAGACGGCGATGACCTCGGAGTCGCACTCGGACTGGAACCGGTGGCCGCTCCGCTCGAGGCGCCGCTTCCACTGGAAGTAGTTCGTCAGCTGCCCGTTGTGGACGACGGCGACGTCGGTGAACGGGTAGGCCCAGTAGGGGTGGGCGCCGGAGATGTCGACGTCCGACTCGGTCGCCATCCGGACGTGGCCGATGGCGTGTGTCCCCGCGAAGCCGCCGAGCTCGTACTGGGCGCACACCGTCTCGGCGTCGCCGAGGTCCTTGACGATCTCGAGCGAGCGGCCGATCGAGAGCACCTCGGCGTCCGGGACGTCCTCGATCCGGTCGGTCAGGTCCTTGAGGTCGCCGTCGTAGGAGAAGCTGATGCGGTGCGCGTAGTCGGTCTCCTGCTCGTGGTCGCGGATCTCGGCCCCGGCCGCCCGCAGGCGGGCGAGCACGCGGTGCTGGTGGCGATCGAGCCGCTCGTCGAACTCGAAGTCGCGCGGGGTGTTGGCGTCGGCGAGCGTGTAGCGCATGACGACGAGCCCGTCGCGTGCGGGGCCGTAGAGCGCGTACCCGGTCGAGTCGGGGCCGCGGTGCTTCATGGACTGGAGCATCCGCGTCATGTCGCGCCCGACCTCCTGGGTCCCGTCGCGGTAGATGATGCCTGCGATGCCGCACATGTCGCGCGTCCTTCCTAGGGCAGCACGTCGAGGTATTCCTTCACGTCCCAGTCGCTCACCTGGGCGCAGTGGCGCTCCCACTCGTCGCGCTTGTAGTGCATGAACACACGGTACATGTCGCCGGGGAGCGCCTCGCGGATCACTTCGTCGCCCTCGAGCGCGTCGAGTGCGGCGCCGAAGGTCATGGGCAGGCGCTTCACCTGCTTGCCCGCCTCCATCGCCTCGTAGATGTTCCGCTCCTCGGCGTCCCCGGGGTCGATCTTGTTCTCGATTCCGTCCCACATGGCGCGGAGGAGCGCCGCGAGCGAGAGGTAGGGGTTGACCGCGGAGTCGACGGTGCGGTACTCGAAGCGGCCGGGCGCGGAGACGCGCAGCGCGGTCGTCCGGTTCTGGTAGCCCCAGTCGGCGAAGACCGGCGCCCAGAAGCCGGTGTCCCAGAGACGCCGGTAGGAGTTCACCGTCGAGCAGGTGATGGCCGTGAGGGCGGGCTGGTGGGCCATGATCCCGCCGATTGCGTAGAGGCCGAGCTGCCCCGGCCTCTGCAGGTCGTCGGTCTCGGGCAGGAACACGTTCTCGTCGCCGCGCCAGATGGAGATGTTGTGGTGGCAGCCGTTCGCCGAGACGTTCATGAACGGCTTCGGCATGAAGCAGGGGAAGACGCCGAGCTCGCGGCCCACCTGCTTGCAGATCTGGCGGAACGTCGAGAGGTTGTCCGCCGTCCTCTCGGCGCGGTCGAACCCGAAGTTGAGCTCGATCTGCCCGGGGGCGTCCTCGTGGTCGCCCTGGATCATGTCGAGGCCCATCTGCTGCCCGTAGTCGATCACCTTGTTGATGATCGGCTGGAGCTCGCTGAACTGGTCGATGTGGTAGCAGTAGGGCTTCGTGACGCCCTCGACGGAGGGCGTCCCGTCCGAGTTCAGCTTCAGCCACATCATCTCCGGCTCCGTGCCGGCCCGAAGATGGAGACCCGTCTCCTCCTCGAAGCGCTCCTGCAGGCGGAGGAGGTTCCCGCGACAGTCGGAGGTGAGGAAGGCCCCCGGGTCGTCCCGCTCCTCCCGGTTGCGGAAGCAGACGCACCAGACGCGCGCGACCTTTGCCCCGTCCTGCGCCCAGGGGAGCGGCATGAACGTCTCGGGCTCGGGCACGCCGACGAGCTCGGCCGCCTCGGGCCCGTAGCCGATGTAGTTGCCGTGGCGGTCGATGAAGAGGTTGGCCGTCGCCCCGTAGACGAGCTGGAAGCCCTTGCGGGCGATCGTCTCCCAGTGCGCCGCGGGGACGCCCTTGCCCATGATGCGGCCGGTGACCGAGGGGAACTGGTAGTAGACGTACGTGATGCCCTCTCGGTCGATCTGCTCGCGAACGCGCGCGACCTGCTCGTCGCGTCCGTCCGCCTCGACGAAGCGCTCGAGATCCGTCGTCGCAGTCTGAGTCGCCACAGGCAGCCTCCTCCTCTCGCTTGGGGAGCCAATCCTACTTCGCGGGCTAGCGGCCCACGAAGGCCGAAGCGGCCACGACGGCGACGACCGCGGGCACCGTCGAGCCGACCACCAGGAGCCGGACGAGCTGCGGGCGCACGTCGAAGACCCGGGCGAGCACGAGGAGGTGGAAGGCGCACGGCATCGCGGCGCCGAGCAGGAAGGCGGCGGGGAGATCGGTGCCGAGCGCGGCTCCGCACCCGAGGAGGACGAGCGGCGCCGCCCCGAAGCGGATGGCGAGGACGCCGCCCGCCTTCCGGAGCTCCGGCAGGTCGTGCGCGGGCGGCTCGAGCGGGAGGACGAGCCCGAGGAGGAAGAAGCCGGCGGGCCCGACGACGGCGGAGGCGGCGCGGCCGAGCGGCTCGACGGCGCCGGCGACGTCGACGCCGGCCGCGCGGAGGGCGACGGCGGCGACGGCCGCGACGAGGGGCGGGTTGACGAGGACGAGGCGCAGGCGGCGACGCGCGGACGCGCGCCCGGCGGCGTCGCGGCGCCCGTGCAGGCGCGCGATGGCGGTCGAGATCGCGGTCGAGGGAACGAGCCAGCCGAGGCGGTCGTAGAGGACCATGAGGGCGAGCCCGTCGTTCCCGAGCGCGAGCTGGGCGAGGGGATAGCCCACGAAGCCGGTGTTGGGGAAGCCGGCTCCGAGCGCGAGCGCCCCTCGCTCGTCGCGCTCGCGCGCGACGGCCTGCGCGTACGCGTACCCGAGGGCGATGACGAGCCAGGAGGCGAGGACGGCCGCCGCGAGGGCGAGCCCGAGCTCCCGGTCGACCTCGACCGTCGAGAACGAGGTGAAGACGAGTGTCGGCGTGACCGTCCACCAGTAGGCCGCCCACGCCCGCTCGCGGAGGACATCCGAGGCGTCCCGCCGCTGGAGCGCGAGCCCGAGCGCGAGGAAGACGGCCAGGAGCGCGACCTCGACGAGCACGCGCCCAGCCTAGTCCCGGCCGGTCGGCCTCAGCGGCCGCGTCGCGCGCCGGTCAGCCCGTGTCGCTCACGCGGAGGAGGAGGTGCTCGTAGAGCTCCCGGTAGAGACCGACCGCCTGGCCGACGTCGCCCGGCGGCACGTCCTCGCCGCGCTCGACCCGGCGCGTGATCTCGCGGGCGACGCGGAAGCCGGCCATCACCTCCGGATCGACGCCCTCCTCCTCGACCGGGCTCGCCTGCTCGGTTTCCTCTTCCTCGACGGGATACCCGCGCTCGGCGAGCATGCGCCCGACGAGGCCGTCGAGCTCGGGCAGCGCTTCGGCGGGCGAGTCGACGACGAGCGGCTCGAGCGCCTGCCACTCCGTCTCCCACTCGTGGCGGTCGAGTCCCGGATCGCGCATACCGGTTCCCTACCGCACGGACCGCGTTCTTGAAACACCCGGGGCCGCCTTTAGAGTGGAGCGCGTGAGAGTTCTCGTCGTCGGCTCGGGCGGGCGCGAACACGCCCTGGCCTGGAAGCTGGTCCAGAGCCCGGAGCTCACGGAGCTCCACGCCGCGCCCGGGAACCCCGGGATCGCCCGTCTCGGCCGCTGCCACCCGGTACGCCCCGAGGACGGCGAGGCGCTCCTCGACCTCTGCCGGGAGCTCGACATCGACCTCGTCGTCGTCGGCCCCGAGGGGCCGCTCGTCACCGGCGTCGCCGACGTCCTCCGGCACGCGGGGGTCGCCGTGTTCGGCCCGAGCGCGGCCGCCGCCCGCATCGAGGGCTCGAAGAGCTTCGCGAAGGAGGTCATGCACGCCGCCGGCGTCCCGACCGCCGCCGTGCTCACCGAGCCGCGGGCGCCCTGCGTCGTCAAGTCGGACGGCCTCGCCGGCGGGAAGGGCGTCTGGGTCTGCCGGACGCAGGACGAGGCGGACGCGGCCTGGCGGCGCGCGGGCGCAGGCCGCGACGGCGTCGTCGTCGAGGAGCTTCTCGAGGGCGAGGAGCTCTCGCTCTTCGCGCTCTGCGACGGCTCGGACGCGCTCCCGCTCCCGCCCGCCCAGGACTTCAAGCGCCTCCGCGACGGGGACGAGGGGCCGAACACCGGCGGGATGGGCAGCTACTCGCCGGTCCCCGCGGTCGGCCCGGACGAGGCGCTCGAGCTCGTCGCCACCGTGCATCGCCCGGTGCTCGGCGAGCTCGCCCGCCGGGGCGCGCCGTTCCAGGGTCTCCTCTACGCCGGCCTGATGCTCACCGACGACGGGCCGCGGGTCCTCGAGTTCAACTGCCGCTTCGGCGACCCCGAGACGCAGGCGATCCTGCCGCGGCTGCACGGCGATCTGCTCGCCGCTCTCGCCGCGGCGGCGGCGGGCTCCTTCGGCGCGGCCGGCCTCCTCGGGGGGCCCGACGGGCGTGACGGCCTGGACGCCTGGGTCTCGGCCGAGGCCGATCCCGCCGTGACGGTCGTCCTCGCCTCCCCCGGCTACCCGGAGCGGCCGGAGACCGGGACGGTCATCGAAGGGCTGGAGGCGGCCGAGGCGGCCGGCGCGCTCGTCTTCCACGCCGGCACCGCGCTCCGGGCCGGGAGCGTCGTGAGCGCCGGCGGCCGCGTGCTCGACGTGACGGCGAGCGGCGCGTCGCTTGCCGAGGCGCGCGAGCGGGCGTACGAGGCGCTCGCGCGGATCGACTTCCCCGGCGCCCACTTCCGCCGGGACATCGCGGCGCGAGCGGTGAATGTCCACGCCTGAGGGCGCCCCGCTCCCGCTGCCGATCCTCGAGGAGTTCGAGGAGGCCGGCCCGCTCGTCGGCATCCTGATCGGCTCGGAGTCCGACCGCGAGGCCATGGAGCCGGCGGTCGAGGAGCTGAGCGACCGCGGCATCTCGCACGAGCTCCGCGTCCTCTCGGCGCACCGCGACCCGCGCGGCGTCGCCGAGTACGCCTCGACGGCGGCGCTCCGCGGCGTCCGCGTGATCATCGCGGCCGCCGGCATGGCGGCCGCCCTTCCGGGCGTCGTCGCCGCGTACACGGAGCTCCCCGTCGTGGGGGTCCCGCTGACGTCCTCGAAGAGCGTGATGGGCGGCCTCGACGCCCTCCTCTCGATCGTGCAGATGCCGCCGGGCGTCCCGGTCGCCTGCGTCTCGGTCAACGGCGCGCGGAACGCGGCGATCCTCACCGCGAAGATCCTCGCCCAGGGGGGCGGCTATCCGGGCGCGCGCGGCCGGCCGACGGCCGAGGCGTAGCGTCTCCGAGCCGCGCCGGAGGGCGGCTCGAAGCCGGATGCGGCAGCCTGGGCCCTCACTAGACTAGGGCCGGTGATCGCCCGCTACTCCCGCCCGGCCATGAAGCGCGTCTGGTCGGAGGAGGGCCGGCTCGCGCGCTGGCTCGAGGTCGAGCTAGCGGCGCTCGTGGGGTGGGCCGAGGTCGGCGTCGTCCCCGCCGATACGGTCGCAACGATCCACGAGCGCGCGGTGCCGCCGACGCCCGAGCGCGTTCGCGAGCTCGAGGAGCGAACGCACCACGACGTCGCGGCCTTCGTCGACGCGGTCGCCGAGAAGCTCGGGCCCGAGGGACGCTGGCTGCACTACGGCCTGACGTCCTCGGACGTGCTCGACACCGCCACCGCGCTGCAGGTCCGCGAGGCCGGCGCGCTCCTCCTCGACGGCCTCGACCGCGCGCTCGCCTGCGTCGTCCGGCGGGCCGAGGAACACCGGGACACGGTCATGGTCGGCCGGACGCACGGCGTCTACGCGGAGCCGATCACCTTCGGCGCCAAGCTGGCGGGCTGGGCGTTCGAGCTCGACCGCGACCGCGGCCGCCTGGCGCGGGCGCTCGACGGCATGCGGGTCGGCAAGCTCGCCGGGGCCGTCGGGACGTACGGCGGGGGCGACCCGGAGGTCGAGCGGATCGCGTGCGAGCGCCTCGGACTCCTCCCGGAGGCGGTCGCGACCCAGGTCGTCCCGCGCGACCGACACGCCGAGCTCCTCGCGGCGCTCGCGCTCTCCGCCGCCTCGCTCGAGCGCTTCGCCACCGAGATCCGCCATCTCGCCCGAACGGAGGTGGCCGAGGTGCAGGAGCCGTTCGTCCCCGGCCAGAAGGGCTCGTCGGCCATGCCGCACAAGCGCAACCCGATCGTCTCCGAGCGTCTCTGCGGCCTCGCGCGTGTCGTGCGGGCCGCCGCCGCGGTCGGGTTCGAGAACGTCGCCCTCTGGCACGAGCGCGACATCTCGCACTCGAGCGCGGAGCGGGTGGTCCTCCCGGACGCGTTCCTCGCCCTCGACTACATGCTCGAGCGCTTCGCCTGGCTCGTCGAGGAACTCGTCGTCGACGCGGAACGCATGCGCCGCAACCTCGAGGCCTCGCGCGGCCTCGTCTTCAGCCAGCGCGTTCTCTCCGCCCTCGTCGCCGCCGGCGTCTCGCGCCAGGAGGCGTACGGCCTCGTCCAGCGGAACGCCCTGCGCGCCTGGGACCAGGAGCTCGACTTTCCCGCCCTCGTCCGCGCGGATGCCGAGATCGCCGCGCGGCTCGACCCCGCGTCGCTCGAGGCCGCCTTCGACCTCCGCGACGCGCTGCGTCACGTCGACGTCCTCTTCGAGCGCTTGACTCTACTCGCCAACCGGAAGGAGGAAGCCGTCCATGCCTGAGGCCGCCGTCCACCTCGCGAGCGGCAAGGTCCGCGAGATCTTCGAGCTCGACGACGAGCGGTTGCTCCTCGTCGCGAGCGACCGCATCTCCACGTTCGACGTCGTCCTCCCCACGGAGATCCCCGACAAGGGTCGGGTGCTCACGGGGCTCTCGGCGTTCTGGTTCTCGCGCACGCGCGAGATCGTTCCCAACCACCTGCTCGCGGTCCGCGAGGACGGCCGCTCGAGCGAGGTGCGGCGGCTCGCGATGCTGCCGATCGAGTGCGTCGTGCGCGGCTACCTCGCCGGCTCGGGATGGAAGGACTACCGCACGGGCGGCTCGGTCTGCGGTCACGCGCTCGCGCCCGGCCTCCGCGAGTCCGAGCGCCTCCCCGCGCCGATCTTCACGCCGGCAACGAAGGCGCAGACCGGCCACGACGAGAACATCGATCGCTCGCAGGCGGCCGAGCTGGTGGGCGAGGAGCTCCTCGTCGAGGCCGAGCGGATCTCGCTCGAGCTGTACCGCTTCGCCGCGGACTACGCCGCCGAGCGCGGGATCGTCATCGCGGACACGAAGTTCGAGCTCGGTCTCGACCCCGACGGCGTGCTCACGCTCGGCGACGAGGCTCTGACGCCGGATTCCTCACGCTTCTGGCCGGCGGACGACTACGAGCCGGGCCGCGCGCAACCGTCCTTCGACAAGCAGTTCGTCCGGGACTGGTGCGAGTCGCTCGGCTGGGACAAGGCACCGCCGGGCCCGGACCTCCCGCCGGCCATCGTGGAGGGGACGCGAGCGCGCTACGTCGACGCCTTCGAGCGGCTGACGGGCATCGCCTTCGACGACTACCTCGCGGACCCGACGGTGGTGCTCCGGTGAGGACGACCGTGCTCGTCCGTCCGAAGGACGGGATCCTCGACCCCCAGGGCCGGGCGGTGGAGCGCTCGCTGCGCCAGCTCGGCTTCGGCGTCGTCGAGGCGCGGGTCGGCCGCGTCATCGACCTCGACGTCGACGCCGCGACCGTCGAGGAGGCGCGCAGCGAGGCCGAGCGCATGTGCGAGCGGCTGCTCGCGAACCCTCTCATCGAGAGCTACGAGATCGCGGTCGAGGCGGCAGGGCGGTGAGCGAGCCCCGGCCGCGGATCGCCGTCCTCGTCTTCCCCGGGTCGAACGACGACTACGACGCGGCCTGGGCGCTCTCGGCGCTCGGGGCGGAGCCCGTGGCGGTCTGGCACGCGGAGCGCGAGCTCCCCCGGGTCGAGGCGGTCGTCCTCCCGGGCGGCTTCTCCTACGGCGACTACCTCCGGGCGGGCGCCATTGCGCGCTTCGCGCCCGCCATGGAGGCGGTCGCCGCCTTCGCCGCCGGGGGCGGCCCGGTGCTCGGGATCTGCAACGGCTTCCAGATCCTCTGCGAGGCCGGCCTCCTGCCTGGCGTGCTCCGGCCCAACGAGTCGCTCTCGTTCGTCTGCCGCGACGTCGCCGTGCGGGTCGAGCGTACGGACACGCCCTTCACGTCCCGCTGTGCGGAGGGGCAGCGGCTCGTCGTCCCCGTCAAGCACGGGGAGGGCTGCTTCCACGCGGACGAGGAGCTTCTCGCCGAGCTCGAGGCTGCGGGACAGGTCGTCCTCCGCTACGAGCCAGGGGAGAACCCGAACGGGTCGGTCGCCGACGTGGCCGCAGTCGCGAGCGCGACGGGCAACGTGCTCGGCCTGATGCCGCACCCCGAGCATGCGGTCGACCCTCTGCTCGGCTCGGGAGACGGGGGCCTCCTGCTCGCGTCGCTCGTCGACGCGGCGCGCGAGCGCCTCTACGCACGCGCCTAGAAGCGCCGCCTAGCGAGGCGGCAGGCCGAGCGCCGCCGCCAGCCTCGGGCGCTCCGCGAGCGCCGCGCGGAGACGCTCCACGTCACGGCCGCGGAAGGTCACCGGCCCGCGCCGCGCGGTTCCGTCTGTCGAGTAGGCAAACCTGACGAGCTCACCTCCCTTCTCGTCCTCGAGGAGCTGCACCACCGTCGTGAACCGCCGCTCGCCGGCCCGCTGGTCGATGCGGAGCTCGTCCACGACCGTCGCCTGCCCCCACGGAGTCGTCGCCTTCGCCATGGGAGCGACCGTAGCGCCGGGATCGTCGCGCGGGTGTGCCGGACCGCGCCGAGAAGCGAACGATCCCGTGACGAGAGAGCCACGCGCGCCGCACGATCTCCGGCCGGCGAGGACGTCCGGGCTCTCCTCGCAGCGCATGCGGCAAGGAGGGGGAGGACGGCGGGCCGCCCGCCGTCCTCCCCTCCGGACCGCCTAGAGGTCGGGCTGGAAGATGTAGAGCCCGAAGTCCCGGTCGCTCGCCAGGACGTACTGCTGCTTGCCGATGTCGTGCACCTCAACGCCCCAGAAGTTGTTGCCGCCTTCGTCGATGAAGGCGCCGACTTCCTGGAGGCCGCCGTTGCCGTACCGGAGGATGCGGAACCCCGCCGCGTAGTAGCTCACGTACGCGAGCTTCCGGCCCGGATTCGGGTCGATCGCCACCTCGTGCACCGAGAGGTCGCCGAAGCCCGTGGCGAAGGCCGGATCCTGGGCCTCCGGCACGGTGAACGTGTCGATCTGCGAGATCGAGCCGGGCTCTCCGACGTCCCCGGGGATCTGCGTCCCGAAGAGCCGGACGTAGCCCCAGCCGTCGAAGATCGCCTCGATCGCCGTCGACGCGGCGGGCGATCCGACGGCGGGCGAGGGCCGGGTGCACGCGTTCGCCTCCGTGACGCCGGCGTCCTGGAGGAGCCGGAGCCCGGTGAGGCGGTTCACGAACACGAACGGGATGTCGCCCGCCGCGGCCATGAACACCCCGCTCAGGCAGTCGGGGCGCACCGCGTTGAAGACGATCCCGGCGTCGTACCCGGCCGCCTCGACGTTGTTTAGCTTCTCCTGGAACGTGCAGACGCCGCGCTCGACGAGCGCGATGCCGTCCCCCGCCTGCGGCGGCGAGGCCGTGCACGCGAGGCCGACGTACGTCGGCGTGCCCGAGATGGTCGTGTCCGCGTCGATCGCCGGCGTCCCGGACGCCGACGTGGCCGTGTACTCGGTGCCCGCGAACGGCCCGGACGTGATCGTCGCGACGACGCGGTAGGGGTTGAAGTCCTCGTCTGTCGCGACGAGGAAGCGGTTGTCGGGCGAGAGCTCCGACTGGTGGCCGTTGCCCTCGGGCGAGATCTCGTGGCCCCGGGCCAGCCGCTCCTCGTCGAGCTCCGCGTAGTCGGATTCGGCGATGAGCGAGACGTTGCCCGCGGTCGGATCGGTGACGTCCAGGAGGACGTAGCCGCCGTCCCAGTAGTTCACGTTCATGACGTAGCGCTCGCCGATCCGCTTCACGACCATGTCGTGCGAGAAGCTCGACGTCAGGTTGGACGGCGAGTCCTGGTCGACGTCGAACGGCGGCTCGTTCAGGTCGAGCGTGTCGTTGACGAGGACGGGGTTCCGCGGATCCGTGATGTCGAGGATGTCGAGGTCGGTCAGCTCCTCGTCGTCGACGAGCACCGCGTACGACCGTCCGGTGAACGTGTTCGTCCAAGCGAACACGCTGTGGGTCTGGTTCGCCTGCGCATCCATGCCGCCGGCCGCGTTCGTGTAGTCGCCGGCG
>DATAAQ010000169.1:0-3364 GCA_036260055.1 Gaiellaceae bacterium
GGAGGCGCCGCACCTCCCCGGCCGGATCGGCGCCGGCGGCCTCCGCGAGCACGCGCTCGAGCGTCGCCTCGAGGTCCGGTCGCGCGCCGAGCGCGCGGTCGAGCCACCTGCCGCCGACGTCCACGTCGCTCGCCGCGGGCAGCCCCGCCCCTCCGGGGATGAGGACGTCGGCGAGCGCTGCGAAGGTCTCGCGCGCGGCGGCGCTAGGCATGCGGGTGACTGTACCCGGCCTCCTCCTCCGCCAGGAACCGCACGAAGAACCAGGCGAAGACGCCGAAGAAGACGACGGCCTCGCTGACCGCCATGGCGACGCCGGCGATCTGCTGGTCCTCGAGCGGGGAGAGGCTCCAGATCCGGGGCGCGTCGACGTAGAAGTCGTAGAGCGGCTCGGGGAGGAGCGCGAGAAGGAGCCCGAGCGGGCTGGCCAGCACGAAGGCCGAGAAGAGATAGGCGGACTTCGCGCCCGCGCCGAGGTGCCAGGGGCGCTCGTGGAAGACGGGCCACCAGAGGAGGACTCCGGCGGCGAAGTAGCTCGCGTGCTCGAGGTGGAGGAGGTAGTGGCCCTCGAGCGCCGCGTCGTACGCCGCGGGGACGTGCCAGACGACGTAGGTCGCGAGCCAGACGGGCAGGCCGACGTACGGGTGCGTCACAAGGCGGACGACGCGGAAGCGGGCGAGCTCGGCCGCCAGCGCGGGCGGGAGGCCCGCGACGCAGAGCGCGGGCGCCCACTCCGCGAGCGCGACGTTCTGCACGAGATGGGCCCAGAGGTGGTACGTGAGCGCGAGCGTCCCGATCGGGGTGACCGTGACGGCGAGGACGACGAGGAGGCCGGCCGCGAAGGAGGCGATCCTGGCGCGCGAGGCGGGGAACGCGCGCAGAGCGACGACGTAGACGATCGCCGCGACGGCGACGACGAGGGCCTCGTCGTAGGCGGGATACCAGCTCGTCGGCTCCCGGAGCGCTAGTACGCCCAGGGCGGGTCCCCCGTGGGCGGGTCGTACGCCCGCTCGCGGACCCGCGCGGAGACGGCGTCGTCGTCGTGCTCGCCGCCGTGCGCCTCGCGGGCGTGCTCGCTCAGGCGGCGCACGAGCTCCTCGTCGTCGTCTCCCTGAACGAGCACGCCGCACCAGCAGTCGACCGCGCGCATCGCGGTGAAGGATACGAGCGGCGGGGCGCTAGATGAGCCAGGGATCGACGTACGAGGGGTCGCGCTCCTCGAGCCGCCGGCGCACCCAGACGCCGAGCGCGACCAGCGGCGCGCCGGGGAACGCGGTCAAGAGCACGACCGCGGCCCAGAGTCCCGAGGGCAGCCCGCCCGCGACGGCGGCGACGACGACGGGGACGCTCGTCAGGTAGAGCGCCCACCAGTCCTGGACGACGTAGCCGAGGCCGAAGTGGAGAGCGGCGGGCAGGACGAGGAGGACGAACACCACCACGGCGGGGAGCGGATGGTCGGTGCCGGCGAAGCCGACGACCCACGCAGTCATGACGAGCGCGTAGAGGACGGCGCCCTTGCGGGGAGCGAGCTCGTTGATCCGTTCCACGGTCATCCCGACCTCCGAATGGTGCCGGCGTCGCCGCTCCGCCTTCTGCCGATGCGCTTCCTCGCATGATCCGGGCGGTTCGCGGCGCCCGGTATCCCCCACATCGGGGACTCGCTATCGTTCGGCTCGAACCGCGGGCGTAGCTCAATGGTAGAGCCCCAGCCTTCCAAGCTGGTGGTGGGGGTTCGATTCCCCTCGCCCGCTCCTCGGGCGAACCGGCGCCTCGGAGCGGTCCCGAGCGCCGGAGGGATACCGCCGCGAATACCCCGCCTCCGGGCACCGTCGGGCGGCGCTCCCGTGGGACAATTGCCCGTGACGAAGGGGGTCCGATGAACGCAACGTCCACGGGGTCGCAGACGCTCGCCGCCCGCATGCTCACCGACGCCTACGACTACGTCCTGAGCGGCTGGTGCCAGGGAGCCGCGGCCCACGACGAATGCGGCCGGCCGGTCGAGCCCGCCAGCGCGTTCGCACGGCGGTGGTCCGCGCTCGGAGCGCTCGAGCGCGCCTGGAGGCGCTCCCCCGAGCCGCCGGGCGTGACGCTGGACGCCTTCCAGCGGGCGAAGCTCGCGTTGACCGCCGCCGTGAACGATCTGCCGCAGGTCTGGAACGACCGCTCCGAGCGGCACGAGAGCGACGTGCTGAGCGCGCTCGCCGAGGCCGTCGGGCTCGTCGACCTGCCGGTCGCGGTCCCACCGTCGGCGCTCGACGACCTCCTCGAGGACCTCGACACCGTCGGCCCGCGCTGGGGGCTCGACGACGGGTTCCTGACGGACCTCGCCGAGCCACCGCTCGAGCGGTAGCGCGGGGAAGGAAAGGGCCGCTCGAGGACGAGCGGCCCGGGGAGAGGTACGGACGCCGGCGTCGAGGCGTCTCACGCGTTGTTCGCCGTCCCGGGCGACGGTCCTGCGTCCGTCCGGCTCGTGGGTCAGGCTTGCGGGCGATGCAGGAGCGCCTGGTCGACGTTCGTCCGCGGACCGTCCTCGTCGTCCTCGGCATCGTCCTCGTCACCGCCGCCCTCCTCACGTTCGTCTACCTCGCCTGGCACGTCATCACGTGGCTCCTGATCGCGCTCTTCCTCGCGCTCGCCCTCAACCCGGCAGTCGAGTTCTTCGAGCGCCGCGGCGTCCGCCGTGGCTGGGCCTCGTCGCTCGTCTTCCTCCTCACGGTCGCGATCTTCGTGGGCCTCGGCTCGCTCCTGATCCCACCGCTCGTTCAGCAGGTGACCGACTTCATCGCGGCCGTTCCGGGGTTCATCGACGACATCACGGCGGGCCGTGGGCCCCTCGGGTTCCTGCAGGAGGACTACCAGATCGTCGACAAGGTGGAGGACGCGGTCGAGGGCCGCGGCGCCGGCGAGGTCCTCGGCGTCACGGCGGCGGGAATCGCGATCGCGCAGGGCGTGATCACCGCCGTCGTCGGGGCCGTCGCCATCGCCTTCATCACGTTCTTCATGCTCCTCGAGGGACCGAGCATGGTCGCCCGCTTCCTCGAGTTCCTCCCCGAGCGGACGCGGCCCCGCTGGGCGCGCGTCGGCAGGGACATCTACCGCACGGTCGGCGGCTACGTCACCGGGAACCTGGCCATCAGCCTGATCGCGGGGACGGTGTCGACCGCGGTGCTGCTCATCCTCGGGGTGCCATACGCGGTCGCGCTCGGGTTGCTCGTCGCCATGCTCGACCTGATCCCGCTCGCGGGCGCCACCATCGCGGCCGTGGTCGTCACGACCGTCGGCTTCCTCGACTCGACGACCTCGGGAATCGTGCTGCTCGTCTTCTTCGTCGTCTACCAGCAGGTGGAGAACCACCTCATGCAGCCGA
>DATAAQ010000170.1:0-3616 GCA_036260055.1 Gaiellaceae bacterium
CTGATCCCCGCGCGCGTGGCCGTCCGCCACCACGGCCCCTGCGAGCTCCTGAGCGAGCAAGGCCCGCTCGGCGGGCTCCCGGCCGGGCACCTGGCCGACGCGGACCTGCCCGCGGTGGGCGACTGGGTGGCGGCCCGCCCGCTGCGGGGGGAGCGCAAGGCGCTGGTCGAGGCGGTCCTGCCTCGCCGGACGGCGTTCACGCGCAAGGAGGCCTGGCGGCGGACCGTCGAGCAGGTGGTCGCCGCGAACGTCGACACCGTCTTCCTCATGTCCGACCTCGGGCCGGACCTCAACGTGCGCCGCCTCGAGCGCTACCTCGTCGGCGCCTGGGAGAGCGGCGCCCGGCCGGCGATCGTGCTCACGAAGGCCGACCTCGAAGCGGATCGGGCGGACGCCGTGCTCGCGGTCGAGGCCGTCGCCTTCGGCGTGCCCGTCCATGTCGTCAGCGCGGTCACCGGCGAGGGGCTCGGCGCCCTCGGGGCCTACCTCGGCCGCGGCCGCACCGTCGCGCTGCTCGGGTCCTCCGGCGTGGGGAAGTCCACGCTCGTCAACCGCCTCGCCGGACGGGAGGTCCTCGCCACGCGGGAGCTTCGCGCGGACGGCCGCGGCCGGCACACGACGACCCACCGCGAGCTCGTCCTCCTCCCGGGCGGCGGGCTCCTCCTGGACACGCCCGGGATGCGCGAGCTCCAGCTCTGGGCCGGAGAGGAAGCGCTCGACGGCGCCTTCGAGGACGTCACGGCGTTCGCGGGCGTGTGCCGCTTCCCGGACTGCGCCCACGACCACGAGCCCGGCTGCGCCGTGAAGGCGGCGCTCGCCGACGGCTCGCTGCCCGCCGAGCGCTGGGAGAGCTACCGCAAGCTCCAGCGCGAGCTGCGATCGCTCGAGGTGCGGCGGAGCAAGCGACTGCAGGCGGAGGAACGTCGCCGCTGGCGCGCCGTGGAGCGAAGCTTCCGGAGGCGCGGCTAGGACGAGGGCCCGGCTCGCAGCGCGTCCGAGCCGATCACCGAGGATGCGCCGGTTCCGGCGGGGGCGCGCCCTACAATCAGGGCATGGAGGAGCCTCTCCGACTCGCGCTCTCGCTCGAGCCGCTCGACGACCACCTCATCGTCGAGCCGGTCGACGAGGACGTGGAGACCCGCACCGGGCTGATCATCCCGCAGAGCGCGGAAGCGGCGGCCCGCTCCGGAATCGTCACCGCCGTCGGGGCCGACGCGAACGGGATCGACCCGGGTGACAAGGTGCTCTTCCCGAAGGACGCCGGCTTCGACGTCCGCCTCGGCGGCGTGGCCGTGAAGGTGCTCCGTCGCGGCGACCTTATCGCGCGCGTCCACGACTGAGTGGATCCGCAGCGGCACCGCTACGGAGCGGCGCGGAGCCGCTTCGGCGAGCTCTTCCTCCCTGTGGGTGACGGGCCGCACCCCGTCGCGGTCCTGCTCCACGGCGGCTTCTGGCGCCGCCGGTACGACCGCACGCTCATGGAGCCGCTCTGCCGCGACCTCGCCGCCGGCGGCTGGGCCGCCTGGAACCTCGAGTACCGGCGCCTCGGGATCCTCGCCGGCGGCGGGTGGCCGGAGACCTTCGAGGACGTCGCCGCCGGCATCGACCATCTCGAGCGGCTCCCGGCGCTCGACCTCGACAGGGTGGTCGCGGTCGGGCACTCGGCCGGCGGGCAGCTGGCCCTCTGGGCGGCCGCGCGCGAGCGGGCGGCCGTGGGGGTTACGCACGCGGTCTCCCAGGCGGGCGTCGTCGATGTCCGCGAGGCCTCGCGCCTACGCCTGAGCCGTGGCGCGGCCGCCCGGCTCCTCGGAGGCTCGCCCGGGCGGCGGCCCGAGCGCTACGCGGCGGCCTCGCCGATCGAGCGCCTCCCGCTCGGCGTCCCGCAGCTCCTGGTGCACGGGGAGGAGGACGCTATCGTCCCGGTCTCGATGAGCCTCCGCTACCACGACGCCGCGCTCGCCGCCGGCGACGCCGTCGAGCTCGTCGTCCTCCCGGGGACGGGGCACTACGAGCACCTCGACCCCGGGTCGGACGCCTGGGCGGCGGTGATCGACTGGCTGCCGGCGCTCGCGTGAGCGAGCTCGACCGCTCCCACGCCGAGCGCCTCGATCAGGCCGATCCGCTCGCGCACTTCCGCGACCGCTTCGTCGTCGACGACCCCGGGCTCCTCTATGTCGACGGGAACTCCCTCGGGCGGCTCCCACGCGAGACGTCCGAGCACCTCGGCGACCGCGTGCGCGAGTGGGGGAGCCGGCTCGTCCGCGCGTGGCCGGACTGGATCGACCTCTCCGCGGAGGTCGGCGACCTGCTCGCGCCTCTCGTCGGCGCCCGCCCCGGCGAGGTGCTGATGGCCGACTCGACGACCGTGAACCTGTACAAGCTGGCGGCCGCGGCTCTCGACCGGCGGCCGGGCCGGATCGCGATCGTCAGCGACGCCGCCAACTTCCCGACCGACCGCTACGTCCTCGAGGGGATCGCGGCCCGTGACGGAGCCGAGCTGCGGCTGCTCGACGTCGACGAGGTCGAGGGCCCGACGGTCGCCGACGTCGAGCGGGCGTGCGCGGCAGGCGACGTCGCCCTCGTCAGCCTCCAGCACGTGTCCTACCGTTCGGGGGCGATCGCCGACGTCGAGGGGATCACCGCCGCGGCGCACGACGCGGGAGCGCTCGTCCTCTGGGACCTCAGCCACTCGGCGGGGGCGGTGCCCGTGCCCCTGACGGCGGCGGGCGCCGACCTCGCCGTGGGCTGCACGTACAAGTACCTGAACGGCGGGCCCGGAGCGCTCGCGTATCTCTACGTGCGCGAGGAGCTCCAGGAAGAGCTCCGCTCGCCGATCTGGGGGTGGTTCGGCCGGCGCGACCAGTTCGGGATGGGGCCGGGCTACGTCCCTGCCGCGGGGATCGGACGCTTCCAGGCGGGGACGCCGCCCATCCTCGACCTGACGGCAGCCGAGGTCGGCATCCGGCTCGCGGCCGAGGCGGGTGCCGACGCCCTGCGCGCCAAGAGCACGGCGCTCACGGAGCTCGCCGTCACCCTCCACGACGCCTGGCTCGCCCCGCTCGGCTTCCGGCTGGGAAGCCCGCGGGAGCCCGAGCGACGCGGCGGCCACGTCGCCCTGCGGCACGACGAGGCGTGGCCGATCTGCAGGGCGCTCGCCGAGCGCGCGGACGTCGTCGCCGACTTCCGCGGCCCGGACTCGGTCCGGGTGGGGCTGCCGCCGCTCTACACGCGCTTCGTGGACGCGTGGGACGCGCTCGACCGCCTTCGCCGCCTCGTCGAGGCCGGGGCGCACCGCGAGGTCGACGCCTCGCCGGCGCGCGTGACCTAGCGCACGGCGGCGGCGTTTTTGCGCCCGAGGCGAGGGGTAGGACGCGCTCGATGGGGTCGATGAGCCTGACGGAAGCGGCGGCGAGCACCGGGACAGCCCCCTCAGGCCGGGCCCGAGGCGGCGAGTATCGCTGCTCCGGGTGCGGCTACGGCGTCGTCGTCGCCCACGCCCCGCCCGAGTGTCCCATGTGCCGCGGGCTCGCGTGGGACGCCGTCGCGTGGCGGCCGTTCACGCGGCCCGTCGACGCCGAGACGGAGCTCCGGAGGAGCTAGGAGCCCGCGAGCTCCG
>DATAAQ010000171.1:0-1873 GCA_036260055.1 Gaiellaceae bacterium
CTCGGCGTGGCGGGCGACGTCGGCCTGGGCGACGATGCCGACCAGGCGGTCGTTCTCGACCACGGGGAGACGCCGCACCTGGTGGCGCGCGAGCAGCTGGAGGGCCTCGTCGAGGCTGTCGTCGGGCGAGACCGTGACGACTTCGCTCGAGGCGACCTCGCCGGCTGTCGTGCTCTCCGGATCGCGGCCCTCGGCGAGGACGCGCACGACGAGATCGCGGTCGGTGACGACGCCGACGAGCTTGCCGCCCTCGACGACCGGAACCGGGCCGACGTCCTCGCGCGCCATGACCTTCGCCACCTCGGCGACGGATGTCCCGCGCTCGCAGCTCGCCGGGTTCTCGGTCATGAGGTCTCTTATCTGGGTCACGTGTCCTCCTTCGGTCGCTCTGCGGTTGCTACCCGCAGAGAGCGGCCGAAAACCGCGCTACGGCTCCGTGTGGACGACGACCTCGACGATCTCGGGGTGGATGCGGCGGATCCGCTCCTCGATCCTGCTCGCGCTGGCGTGGGCCTCGACGAGCTCTCGCTCGGCCTCCATCCCGAGCGTGAGAAAGGCGACGAGCCCGGCCGGCGTGGCCAGGAACCTGAGCTCGCGGGGCTCGGAGCCGGTCGCGTCGCTGACGATGCGCCGGACGCTCGCCGACTCCGCGGCCATGTCGTCGACCGGGACCTTGCGCCCGGGGGCGGGCTCGGCGAGCGGCTCCAGGTGCGTCTGCACGGCGTCCACCTCCGGGACGGCGGCGAGGATCTCGGCCTCGACCTCCGAGGCGACCTCGTGCGCCTCGGCCAGGGAGAGCTCTCCGGGGAGCTTGAGGTGGAGCGAGAGCTCGGTCCGCTCGCCGACGTCGAGGACGACGATGTTGTGGATCTCGCGCACGCGCGGCACGCGAAGCGCTGCCGCGTGGGCGCGCTCTCGGAGCGCCGGGCCGGCGTCCTGCGGCTCCACGTGGACGACGACGTCGGCGCCGGGGACGGCGCGCTCGACGGCGTCCTCGACGGCGTTCGCGGCCGCGTGGCCCTGCTCGACGGCCGCTGCCGGGGGGACACCGATGACGATGTCGGCGAAGTGCCGGCCCGCGGCGCGGCGCATCCGCAGGCGTCGGAGCTGGATCCAGGGGACGAGCTGCTGGATCGCCGTGCGCGCCGCCTCGACCTCGCGCGCCGGAGCCCGGTCCATGAGGACGTCGACGTTCTGCCGGATGAGCCGGACCGCCGCCACGACGACGAGGACGGCGACGAAGAGCCCCGCCGCGGCGTCCCCTTCCGGATGGCCCGCGCGGGCGGCGAAGAGGCCGAGGAGGACGGCGCTCGAGCCGGCGAGGTCGCTGCCGAAGTGAAGGGCGCTCGCCGCAAAGGCGGCGCTCCTGTAGCGGCGGGAAGCCCGGAGGGAGACCGCGGCCCTGCTCGCGTCGATGACGATCACGCCCCCGACGACGACCAACGCGTACCAGGCGGGGTCGACCTCGACGGAGCCGTCGGCCAGGCGCCGCACGGCCGTGACGGCGATCGCGAGCGAGAGGACGATGAGGATCGACGCCTCCGCCAGCGCCGCCAGGTGCTCCGCCTTCCCGTGCCCGTAAGGGTGCCCGCGGTCGGCCGGGCGCCCCGCGACCCCAACGGCGAAGAAGGTGAGGAGGGCGGCGACGAGGTCGGTGCCCGAGTGCGCCGCCTCGGAGAGGAGTCCGAGGCTACCGGTCGCGAGGCCGGTCGCGAGCTTGACCGCGATGAGGACGAGCGCGGCGACGACGGAGACGAGCGCGATCCGCCGCTGCGGAGTCACGGAGACAGGCTAACCTTGCTCGGGTGACGCAGCGCTCCTCCGCCAACGGCGACAGCTTCGAGGTGGTCTGCCCGCACTGCGGCAAGGCCTT
>DATAAQ010000172.1:0-11947 GCA_036260055.1 Gaiellaceae bacterium
GCACGGCAGCTGGGCCGTCAAGACGCCTTCGGCAGGCACCTCCTCCGCTCGCTCGGCCGCGCCGTCTTCGCTGGCCGCCCCGGGCGGGGGCCCGCGCAGCTAGGCAGGCGCATGACGCCCGGCTCCTCGAGGAAGCCGGCCCTTCGCGGAGGGGCCGGCTTCCTCTCCGCCTCTGGCCGGCGCGCAGCGCTCAGGAGCCTCGGCCGATCCACTCCTCCCCGCCCTCGTAGACCTCTTTCTTCCAGAGCGGCACGTCGGTCTTGAGCGTGTCGATCGCCTCCCGGCAGGCCGCGAGGGCGTCCTGCCGGTGCGGCGCGGAGACGGCGATGGCGACGCTCGCCTCCCCGATCTCGACGCGGCCGACGCGGTGCCTGATCGCGACCCGGCAGAGGTCGTACTTCGCCTCGAGCGCCGCCGCGATCTCGGTCATCACCTTTTCGGCCATGCCCTCGTACGCCTCGTACTCGAGGTGCACGACGTCCCGGCCGCGCGAGCGTCTGCGCACCGTGCCGAGAAACGTCACGACGGCGCCGGCATCGGCGCCGGCCGCCTCGGCGACGACCGCGGCGAGGTCGATCGGCGCGTCCGTGAGGCGAATCTCGCCGCCGGACACGGGCGGGATGACGCCGACCTCCTCGCCTCCCGCGAGGACGCGCTCCGGGGCGGCGTACTCGCGATCCACGGCGTAGAGCAGGCCGGCCGGCTCGGGACCGAGCGCGAGCGCCGGCCAGACGTCCCGGACGCGCGCCCCGTCCGGCAGCTCGAGCTGGCGCTCGCCCGTCCCCGCGCGCTCGCGCAGCCCGGCGAAGAGCCTCACCGTGACTCTCATGGCGTTAGCCTAGTGCCATGGCGACCGCCCAAGACCGGCGCGAGACCGACTCCGGCATCGAGGTCAAGCCGGTCTACACCGAGGAGGACGTCGCGGGGCTCGACCTCGAGCCGCCGGGTGAGTTTCCCTTCACGCGCGGGCCGTACCCCGACATGTACCGCGGCAGGCCGTGGACCATCCGCCAGTACGCCGGGTTCGCCTCGGCCGAGGACACGAACGCCCGCTTCCGCTACCTGCTCGAGCGCGGGCAGACGGGCCTCTCCGTCGCCTTCGACCTGCCGACCCAGCTCGGCTACGACTCCGACGACGCGCACGCCGTCGGGGAGGTCGGCCGCACCGGCGTCGCGATCGACTCGCTCGCGGACATGGAGGTGCTCCTCGCCGGCATCCCGCTCGGCGAGGTCTCCACGTCGATGACGATCAACGCGCCCGCGGCACTCCTGCTGCTGCTCTACGAGCTCGTCGCCGAGGGCCAGGGCGTCCCGGGCGAGCGCCTGCGCGGGACGGTGCAGAACGACATCCTCAAGGAGTACGTCGCCCGCGGGAACTACATCTTCCCGCCAAGGCCGTCCATGCGGATCACGACCGACCTCTTCGCCTACTGCCATGAGCGCCTGCCGAGGTGGAACACCATCTCGATCTCCGGCTACCACATCCGCGAGGCGGGGGCGTCCGCCGTGCAGGAGCTCGCCTTCACGCTCGCACACGGGATCGCCTACTGCCGGGCGGCGACCGACGCGGGGCTCTCGCCGGACGAGTTCGGCGCGCGTCTCTCGTTCTTCTTCAACGCGCACAACCACTTCTTCCAGGAGGTCGCGAAGTTCCGGGCGGCGCGGCGGCTGTGGGCGCGGATCATGCGCGACCGCTTCGGCGCGACGAACCCGAGGGCGTTGGCGCTCCGCTTCCATGCGCAGACCGGAGGCTCGACGCTGACCGCGCAGCAGCCGGAGAACAACGTCGTCCGCGTGGCCGTCCAGGCCCTCTCGGCCGTCTGCGGCGGCGCCCAGTCGCTCCACACGAACGCGTTCGACGAGGCGCTCGCCCTCCCGACGGAGCGAAGCGCGCGGGTGGCGCTCCGCACGCAGCTGATCCTCGCCCACGAGGCGGGCGGGACCGACACGGCGGATCCGCTCGGCGGCGCCTACTTCATCGAGGCGCTCACACGCGAGCTCGAGGAGCGCGCGTGGGAGCTGATCGAGCGGATCGACGAGCTCGGCGGTGCCGTGGAGGCGATCGAGCAGGGCTTCGTCCAGCGGGAGATCGAGGAGGCGGCCTTCGAGCACGAACGGCTCGTCGCCGCGGGCGAGAAGGTCGTCGTCGGCGTCAACCGCTTCGCCGAGGGCGACGAGGAGGCGGTCGAGCTCCACACGCTCGATCCCGCGGCTGAGCGGCGGCAGGTCGAGCGGACCCGAAAGGTGCGGGCCGAGCGTGACGCCGGCGGAGCGGAGCGCGCGCTCGCGCGCGTACGCGAGGCCGCGCGGGGTACCGAGAACCTGCTCCCGCCGATGCGAGAGGCGCTGGCGGCGCGCTGCACGATCGGCGAGATCTGCAACGCCCTGCGCGCCGAGTTCGGCACGCAGGACGCCCACCTGGCGCCGTAGCGGTCACGGGCGGCGTCGCGACGGGTCTCCCTGCGCCGGAGGCCTGGAGGCGCGCTGGAAGCCGGGAAGCGAACGTCGCTCGGACGGGAGGTTAAGCTCCGCGCGTGGCCAAGGCCGAGGAGAGCGAGAGCACGGCCGCCAAGCTCGCCGACCTCCAGCGGCTGCGGGAGGAGGCGGCTCACCCGGGCGACGAGAAGGCGGTCGAGCGCCAGCGGTCGCGCGGCAAGCTCCTCGCCCGCGAGCGGCTCGACAAGCTGCTCGACCCGGGCAGCTTCGTCGAGCTCGACCGCTTCGTGCGCCACCGCAACCCCCACTTCGGGATGATGGAGCGCCGCCCCTGGGGCGACGCGGTCGTGACGGGGTCCGGGACGATCTTCGGCCGCCGGGTCTTCGTCTTCTCGCAGGACTTCACGGTCTTCGGCGGCACGCTCTCGGAGGCGTTCGCCGAGAAGATCTGCAAGGTGATGGACCTGGCGCTCACGTACGGCTGCCCGGTCATCGGAATCAACGACTCCGGCGGCGCGCGCATCCAGGAGGGCGTCGTCTCCCTCGGCGGGTACGCCGAGATCTTCTGGCGGAACGTCCAGGCGTCGGGCGTGGTCCCGCAGCTCTCGCTCGTCATGGGGCCGACGGCCGGCGGAGCGGTCTACAGCCCGGCGATGACGGACTTCGTGCTCATGGTGAAGGAGAGCTCGTACATGTTCATCACGGGGCCCGAGGTGGTGAAGACGGTGACCGGGGAGGAGGTCACGTTCGAGGAGCTCGGGGGCGCGGCGACCCACGCGTCCAAGTCGGGCGTCGCGCACTTCACCGCGGACGACGAGGACGCCTGCCTCGAGGACGCCCGCTACCTCCTCTCCTTCCTCCCACAGAACAACGTCGACCCGCCGCCGTACTTCGAGCCGTCCGACCCGGTGGGACGCGAGGACGCCGAGCTCGATGCGATCGTCCCCGACGAGCCGACGCGCCCCTACGACATGCGCGACGTCGTCGCCCGCGTCGTGGACGACGGCGAGTTCCTCGAGGTTCACCGCCAGTGGGCGGAGAACATCCTCTGCGGCTTCGCCCGCCTGGCGGGGCATCCGGTCGGCGTCGTCGCCAACAACCCGCGCGCGCTCGCGGGCACGCTCGACATCGACTCCTCCGTCAAGGGCGCGCGCTTCGTCCGCTTCTGCGACGCGTTCAACATCCCGCTCGTCACCTTCGTGGACGTGCCCGGCTTCCTGCCCGGGACGGCGCAGGAGTGGGGCGGGATCATCCGCCACGGCGCGAAGCTCCTCTACGCCTACTGCGAGGCGACCGTGCCCAAGCTCGCCGTCATCACCCGCAAGGCCTACGGCGGCGCCTACGACGTCATGAGCTCGAAGCACATCCGCGCCGACTTCAACCTCGCCTGGCCCACCGCCGAGGTCGCGGTCATGGGACCGGAGGGCGCGGTCAACATCGTCTTCCGCAAGGAGCTCGAGGAGGCCGCCGACCCGGACGCCCGGCGGGCGGAGCTGATCGCCGACTACAAGGCGCAGTTCGCCAATCCGTACACCGCGGCGGAGCGCGGGTACGTCGACGACGTGATCGAGCCCCGGCGGACGCGTCCGGTGCTCTGCGACGCGCTCGCCACCGCCCTCACGAAGCGGGAGCGCCGGCCGGCGCGGAAGCACGGCAACATCCCCCTCTGAGCGGAGCATCGCCGCGCCGCTCTAGCGCGACGGAAGCCACTCGAGGTCGGTCGCGACGAGCGCGAGACGCTCGACGCGGCGCGCGCCCGGAGCGACGAAGGCGATCTCTCGCCGCCCCGCTACCGCGGCGACGTGCCCGGCGGGCGCCCAGGAGACGGCCTCTCCGGAGACGCTGAGGAGCCGCCTCCCCGCCGGGTCGAAGAACGTCACGCCGTCTCCGGCGGTCCGTGCGGCGAGGGCGCCGTCGCGGTCGACTCGGAGACCTTCGACGGCTCGGGCCCTGAACACGACCGAGCCGATCCGGTCGTGAAAGCGAACCAGCACCGCCTCCCGCCGGTGGCGGACGACGGCCCAGAGCCGCCGGTCGTCGACCCAGGCGACCTCTTCGAGCTCGGCGCGTGGGCCGACCGCGCTCGCGAGGTCGCGCCCCGAGATGACGACGTGGTCGGGGCCCTCGCCCGGGCGCAGCCACAGCTCTCCGTCCCGGACGTACGTGAGCGCGCCGTCGGGTCTCCATGCCGGCGCGCACGCGTCGAGGACGCGGGAGGCGACGGCGCCCTCGCGCGTGAGGACCTCGACCGCCGTCCCGGCAGACGGCCGAGCGGTCGCCGTGGATCGCCAGGCTGCCGCGGTGCATCCTTCCACCCGGCGCGACCGCGAAGCGGCAGGGGGCGACCCGGTCCGGACCCCGGTGCCACGCGACCGCCGGGAGCACCACCGTCCGGAGGCGGCAGTCGCGGTCTGTCAGGTAGAGGACGCCGCCCGCCCCGGCGCTCTCCAGCAGCTCGCGGACGTCCTCCCGCCCGGAGATCGGCACCGCGGGTGGGGTGCTCGCTGCCGGACGCTCGCCGGTGGCGGCGGGCACCGGGCCCGCTTCGGGATCGTCGACGAGCGCCTCCACGGCCGCGGCTACCGCGATCGCGGCGACCGCTCCGACGAGCAACCAGGTGACGCTCCGGCCCACCGTCTCGTCACCATACGGTCGAGAGATGCGTTTTCCGGGGAACCTGCGCCGCTTCCGGGGCGACGACATCGCCGTCGACCTCGGGACGGCGAACACCGTCGTCTTCGTCCGGGGCCACGGCATCGCCCTCTTCGAGCCCTCCGTCGTCGCGGTCGACGAGGCCACGGGCGAGGTGCTCGCCGTCGGGGCCGAGGCCCGCCGCATGATCGGTCGCACGCCCGCCACGATCACGGCGACGCGCCCCCTCCGGCACGGGGTCATCGCCGACTTCGAGGTCACCGAGGAGATGCTTCGCCACTTCATCCGCCGGACGATCGGAGCGGGGCGGCGGCACCCGCGGGTGGTGCTCTGCGTCCCGAGCGGGATCACCGAGGTCGAGCGGCGGGCGGTCGAGGAGGCGACGCTCGCGGCCGGCGCGCGGCAGGCGAGCCTCATCGAGGAGCCGATGGCCGCCGCCATCGGGGCCGATCTGCCGATCGCGGAGCCGCGCGCGAGCGTCGTCGTCGACATCGGCGGCGGCACCACCGAGGTGGCCGTCATCTCGCTCGGGGACATGGTCGTGTGGGAGTCGATCCGCGTGGGCGGCTACGAGATGGACGAGGCGGTCGTCGACCACGCCAAGAAGCAGCACGGGCTCCTGATCGGCCAGGAGCGGGCCGAGCAGGTGAAGATCGCCATCGGGTCCGCGGACGACGTCGAGCGGGCCGGGACCGCGGAGGTGGCCGGCCGGGATGGGCTCACCGGGCTCCTCCGTCGGATCGAGGTGACCGCCGAGGAGGTGCGTTGGGCCCTCGAGGGGCCGATCGTCCGGATCGTCGACGCGGTCAAGGAGACGCTCGAGCGGACGCCGCCCGAGCTCGCGGCGGACGCCGTCGACCGCGGGATCGTCCTCGTCGGCGGCGGCGCGCTCCTGCGGGGGATGGACCGGCGGATCAGCGCGGAGACGGAGCTGCCCGTGCACGTGGCCGAGTCCCCGCTCGTCTGCGTCGCCGTCGGAGCCGGGCGGAGCCTGGAGGAGTTCGAGGCGATCGCGCGCTCGTCCGCCTCGCCGCGGCGCTCGTGGCGCGGCCTTCGCTGAGGCCTACGCGCTCTCTGCGACGGGGACGAGCTCGAGGTGCCGGGGCTCGTCGAACTCTGCCTTGAAGGCCGCGACGACCTCGGGATCGAACTGCGTCCCGGCGCACCGCTCGAGCTCGGCCATCGCGCGGTCGTGCGAGAGCCGGGACCGGTACACCCGGTCGGACGTCATGGCGTCGTACGCGTCGGCGACGAAGAGGATGCGCGCGCCCAGAGGGATCTCGGGGCCGGTCTTCCGCTCCGGGTAGCCGGCGCCGTCCCAGCGCTCGTGGTGGTGGAGCACCCACGAGGCGACCGGCTCGACGCCGAGGGAGTCGAGCATGCGGAAGCCGATCTGCGGGTGGCGCTCGAGCACCAGCCGCTCCGCCTCGTTGAGCGGGCCGGGCTTGCGCAGGATCTCCTCCGGGATGGCGAGCTTGCCGAGGTCGTGGAGGCTGCCCGCGAGTCGGGTGAGCTCGATCGCCTCGGGGTCGAGCCCCATCCGGCGCGCGACGCGCGCGGCGAGCTCGCCGACCATGTACGAGTGGCTCCCCGTGTAGGCGTCGCGGGCGTCGACGGCGTGCGCCAGGCTCGCGGCCGCGCGGAGGCGGGCGGCGCGGTCGGGCCCCTCCGCGAGGCGGCGCAGCTCCGCGAGCTCGATCAGGTCCGGCCGGTACACCCGCACGGTGTTCTTGCCGTGCTCCTTCGCGAGGTAGAGCGCGCTGTCGGCGACGCGGACGAGCTCGCTCCGCTCGACGCCGTGCTGCGGGTACGTCGCGATCCCGGCGGACATGCTGAGCGGCCCGCCGTGCTCGCACTCGGTCTCGGCGACGCGGTCGATGATCGACTTTGCGATCGAGAGCCCCTCGTGCTCGTCGCGGCGCGGGAGGAGGAGCGCGAACTCGTCGCCGCCCAGCCGGAACGCCTCACCGCCCTGGCGCAGGCGGGCCGCCACCTGCGCCAGCACGCGGTCTCCGACCGGGTGGCCGAAGCGGTCGTTGATCTGCTTGAAGTTGTCGATGTCGAGCAGGCAGAGCGTGAGGGGGAACCCGTCCGCCTGCGCCTTGTCGAGGTCGCGCTGGAGCCGCTCGTGGAAGTGGCGGTGGTTGCCGAGGCCGGTAAGCGGATCGGTGAGCGCAAGCCGCATGGCCTTGAGCGCGCTGTAGACCGAGCGCTGGTAGAGCCCGATGGCGACGAGCGGGCCGACGAGCGCGGTCGCCAGGAGGGGCGAGCGCTCCCAGAGCACGGCCAGCATGAGGCTGACGGAGGCCATGATCGAGAACGGCACGGCCGTCCAGTAGAGCGACTTGCGGGCGATGGGAAGGAACGGCTCCCGCGACCAGCGCGAGATGATCCCCGCGACGAGCACGAAATTGACCCCGTAGAAGGCACTCGAAGCGAGGAGCACCTGGAGCAGCAGCGTCGCGACGCCGTGCTCGCGGGCGCCGAGCGAGGCGGCCGCCCCCGCGGCCGCGCCGCCGAGGGCGTAGACGGAGCTGTTGTAGACGAGGCGGATGGCCGAGTGGCGCCGCTGGATGAGCTCGATCACCGCCATGGCGGTGAACCCGATGAGGACGGCCGGGGCCCATCCGTAGATCACCGCCGCTCCGACGATGAAGACGGCGGCGAGGGAGATCCCTTCCGAGGAGACGCCCTCGATGGGGACCGGGTGCGCCTCGACGAACGTCGCCGCGACGCAGAGCGCGAGGACGCCGCCGAGAACTGCGACGCTCGGCGACGACGCCGCGAACGCGAGCGACGCCGCCGCGAGGGCGGCGAAGCCCGAGAACGCAACCGGCCCAACAAGCGGCAAAAGCCGGGCAGTCTCTCTCGATACGAGCGGTCCCGGCTTTGCCTGACCCGATGCGCTCCGGGCGGAGCGGATCGGCGTGAGCTTCACGCTGCCCGCGTTACCAGCTCCAGCCCTCAGCCTCACCGAGGAAGGAGGCGACGAGGGCCGCGACGACGAGCACGTAAGTCAGCTTGGCCTTCCAGTGCAGCATCTTGATCTCTCCCGTTCGGACGCCTGACGAGCGGAAGTATCCGCCGCGGGCGCCGCAGCGTCATCCCCCGGACGAGGGATTTAGATTTCCCTGCTCTCTGACCCCATTTTCGGGGGTCGCTAGGAGAGCCCCGCCTCGCGAAGCGGCCGGCGGCCCCACGCGAAGCGATCGGCGTACCAACCGGTCAGGGGGACGAGCGTGACGCCCTGGCCCGAGGAGTGGATCACCCAGCCGCGCCCGAGGTAGATGCCCATGTGATCGACCTCCGACGGCGAGGAGCGGGGGCCCCGGGAGCCGAAGAACACGAGGTCCGCCGGCCGCAGGCTGCTGCGGGAGATGCGCTGGCTTCGCGGAAACTCGCCGCTCATGGCATACGTCGTCCGGCCGCGCAGGACGTCCTGGAGCTGCGGAGCCCCCGCGAAGGGCTCGAGCTTGTACACGCGCCAGACGAACCCCGAGCAGTCGAAACCGCCGCGTGACGTGGCGCCAAAGAGCGTCTGGCGACCCTCCGAGGTCCCGCCCCAGATGTACGGGTAGCCGACGAAGCGGACGGCGCGGTCGAGGACGCGCCTCTTCCAGACCGTGAACGCCGGAAGCGAGAAGCGGGCCGCCAGGTCGCGCACGTAGTAGCGGTCGCCGTCGTCGAGGTCGAGGACCCGGGCGGTCGAGTAGGCCGCCTCGGCGCGATTGACGACGTCGTGCGGCCGCAGCTCCCGGAAGTCCTTCGCGGCGGGGTGGTTGTACCGGAGCCAGAGAAGGCGGGCGACGACCTCGGTCCCCAGGCGCGCCGGGGCATCCAGGCCTGCGGCGGAGACCTTCCGGCGGAAGGCGCGCGCGGGGCCGGCCAGCCCGGCCGCGCGGACGAGCGCGCGGTCGAGCTGCCGCAGGGTGACGTTGCGGTCGGGATCGACGACTACCTGCGGCTTCCCCGTGAGGTTGGCCGTGATCCGGCCGAGGGCGCCGCGCGTGAGGGGCGCGTCGGGCCGAAAGCCGGCGACCGAGGGGCCCATGAGGCCGAGCTCGACCACCTCCTGGATCTGGGGCTGCGCCCACGAGCGCGCGCTCGCAGTCGGCGCCGCGCAGAGGAGCGCGAGCGCGAGCAGGACGAGCGTGACGAGACCCCGGGGCATCCACGCCTCCATCGGCCCGGGCGGCCGCTGCCTTTAATCTGCGGGCGCGATGGAGCTCGAGATCGTCCCCGAGCCGCCGCCGGACGGGCGCGAGGCGGTCGAGCGCGCTCTCGCACGCCTCCTGGCGGAGGGGGAGGATCCACGAAGCGCCTGGTGGCGGGCCGGCGTGCGGGAGAACCTCATGCAGGCGGAAGGAGAGTCCGTCTGACGGCCGCGCGCCACTCGCCCACGAGCCGCTCGGCCTCGTCGGCGGCCATTTCCGGCCGATAGCGGGCGGCGGCGCGCCAGGCGTCGGCGAGCTCGCCGGGATGCGACCAGACGCCGACGGCTAGCCCGGCGAGCGCGGCCGCGCCAAGCGCGGTCGTCTCGCGCTCTGCCGGCACCTCGACCGGGATGCGGGCCGTGTCCGCCTGGAACTGCAGCAGGAAGCGGTTCGTCGCGCCGCCGCCGTCGGCACGGAGGATCTCCACCTCGCGGCCCATCGCGTCGAGCACGTCGCGCACCTGGTAGGCGATCGCCTCGAGCGCCGCGCGGACGAGGTGCTCTCGCCGCGTGCCGCGATCCAGGCCGGCGATCAGGCCGCGCGCCTCCGGCGCCCAGTGCGGAGCGCCGAGCCCCGCGAGGGCGGGGACGAAGTAGACGCCGTCGTTTCCCGCGAGCGAGGAGGCGAGCGCCTCGCTATCGGCGGCGTCGTCGAGGAGGCCGAGGCCGTCCCGGAGCCACTGGAGCGCTGCGCCGGTCACGAACACGGAGCCCTCGAGCGCGTAGGCGGGCGGCTCGGCGCCGAGGCGCCACGCGACGGTCTGGACGAGCCCCTCGCGGGGCGCTCCCGGGTCGTCACCCGCGTTCGCGAGCACGAAGCTGCCCGTCCCGTACGTCACCTTCGCCTGCCCCGGCCGGAAGCACGCCTGACCGAAGAGCGCGGCCTGCTGGTCGCCGGCCAGCGCCGCCAGCGGCACGCGCGCGCCGAGGAGCTCCGCCTCGCCGAGGACGCCGCTCGTGGGGACGACGTCGGGAAGCACCGCGTCCGGGACGCCGAAGAGCTCGAGGAGCTCGGCATCCCAGGCGAGCCGGCGAAGATCGAAGAGGAGCGTGCGCGAGGCGTTCGAGACGTCGGTCGCGTGGACGGCCCCGCCCGTCAGCTTCCAGGCGAGCCAGGAGTCAACCGTGCCGAACGCGAGGCCGGAGGCGTCCCGCCGCGAGAGGATCCACTCGAGCTTCGTCGCCGAGAAGTAGGGATCCGGCACGAGCCCCGTGCGGTCGCGCAGGAGCTCCGCCGGGAGCTCCCTGCAGCGCTCGGCGGTGCGCCGGTCCTGCCAGACGATGGCCCGGTGGACCGGTCGGCCGGTCCGGCGTTCCCAGACCACCGTCGTCTCGCGCTGGTTCGTCACGCCCACCGCGGCGAGGTCGCCGGCGTGGAGCCCCGCGTCCGCGAGCGCGTCCGCCGCCGCGCCGAGGACGGACTCCCAGAGCTCCTCCGGCTCGTGCTCGACCCAGCCCGGGCGGGGGAAGTGCTGGGGCACCTCGCGATAGCCGCGGCCGCGCGGGCGCAGGTCCTCGCCGACGACGAGGCACGTCGTCCCCGTCGTGCCCTGGTCGACCGCCAGGATCAAAGGGCGAGCTCGTACGACTGGAGGACGAGCCAGGGGGCGAACCCTTGCCGGCGGAGGAGGCGCAGCGAGGGGACGTTGTCCGCCTCGACCGAGAGCCCGATCGTCTCGTCGGGATGGCTCGTCCAGTAGTCGTCGAGTGAGCGCGAGAGGAGGAAGCGGCCGAGGCCGCGGGCACGCTCGCTCTCGACGACCCCGATGTGGTAGGCCCAGCGGTCGCTCGGGTCGATGTCGAGGAAGGCGAGCAGGCGCCCGCCCGCCTCCGCGAGCCAGACCGTCCCGCGCTCGAGCGCCTCGCGCCAAGCCTCGTCGGGGAAGACACCCCCGGGAAAGCACTCGTGGTACAGGCGGAGAGCGGCCTCGAGGTCGTCCGGGCGGCCCCGACGGACATCCACGCCCCCGGGCCCGTCCTCGACGGGCCGATGGTCGCCGCGGGCGAGGCGGAAGACCGCCTTGGCGTTGCCCCGGGCGTGGAAGCCGGCGTGCTCGAGGAGGATGCGGCCGCCGAGGTTGCGCGCGCCGACGGAGCCGATGACGAGCCTCGCGTCGTGCCGCCCGGCGAGGTCGAGGGACGCCTCCAGAAGCTCCGTTCCGAGCTTCTGCGCCCGGTACCCGGGCGCCACGAGCGGCCCGAAGAGGTCGGCGTGCGTCCAGCCGTGCTGGACCTCGACGCCGCCGAAGGCGACCACGTGACCGTCCTTCTCCTCCACGAGGAGCGTCTCCTCCGGGGGATGATCCCAGTCGGAGAGCTCGCTCTCGAGCTCGTCCCGCGTGGCCCAGAGCGGGTTGCCCACCTGCTCGGCCGGGCGGTTGAGCGCGCGTCGCGAGAGCTCGAGGACATCGCCGCGGTCCCCGCGGCGGAAGCTACGCAGGCTGCTGGCCACGGAGCACCCGCGGGGCGCTGCGCGCGTAGTCGAGCCCGGAGAGCCAGGTGAGGACGAGCGCGACGAGGCCGGCCCACCAGGCCACCTCGTCCGCGACCGCGCCCCCCGCGGCGAGCCCGCCGAGGCCTGCCGCGGTCGCCTGCGCCCACGTCTTCACCTTGCCCAGGTCCCGCGCGCCCATGACGACGCCGCGC
>DATAAQ010000173.1:0-7308 GCA_036260055.1 Gaiellaceae bacterium
ACCTGCTATAAGGAGACCGATGTCCCGATTGTTCCTTCGCTGCGGACTCTGCGGGCGGCAGCAGGCCGACGGCCTGCTCTCGCGAGGCTACTGGGGTCACCTCGAGCTCGGGAACGGCACCGCCCTGCGGGCCTGTCCCACGTGCAAGGAGCAGCACTCGGACTGGGAGATGCGCCTCCGTGCCGCCACCGGCGCGGTTGCCGCCGACGAGTCCGCGCTGGGCCCGAGCTACGGCACCGCGTACGGCGTCGGCGCGTAGAGCGCGCTCGTGACCCGCGTCATCTGGCGCGCGCCTGCTGACGCGCGGCCTCGACCGTGTTCCGGAGGAGCCAGACGTCCGTGATCGGCCCGACGCCGCCCGGAACGGGGGAGATCGCCTCGGCCCGCTCCGCCACGCTCTCGAAGTCGAGGTCGCCGACGAGGCGGACCTTCCCGCCCTCGTCCGCGACCGGGTTGATGCCGACGTCGATCGCGATGACGCCGTCCTTCACCATGGCGCCCGTGACGAGCCGGGGGACGCCGGCGGCGACCACGAGCACGTCCGCGGCGGACGTGTGCTCCTCGAGGCGGCCGGCCTCCGACGTGAAGTGGTGGCAGGAGACGACGGTCGCGCCCCGGGCCAGTCCGAGCCAGAGTGCCGGCTTGCCGACGTTGTTCGAGCGCCCGACGAGGACGAGGTCGAGACCGTTGTAGAAGGTGGCGGGATCGCGTCCGCTCTCCTCGACGTAGCGGTCGAGCATGTAGAAGACGGATGCGGGCGTCGACGGGGTGAAGCGGGGCTGTCCGAGCGCGAGGAGGCCCGCGTTCTCCGGGTTGACCGCCTCCACGTCCTTGAGCGGATCGAGGGTCCGGTAGACGTCCGCCTCCGACACCTGCCCGGGGAGGGGGCGCAGGACCAGGATGCCCGATACGCGCGGATCCGCGTTCAGCTTCCCGACGACCGCCAGCGCCTCCGCCTGCTCCACGTAGGGCCCGAGGCTCTCGGACGTGTACCGGCAGCCGATCTCCTCCGCGAGTCGCCGCACGCGCCGCTCGTAGGCCGCCGCCGCGTAGTCGTCTCCCGCCCGGACCGTCGCGAGCCCGGGCCGGACCCCGTCGGCGGCGAGCGCGCGGACCGCCTCCTCCACGTCGGCCCGGAGCCCGGCGGCCAGGCGGTTCCCGTCGATGACGTGCGCGCTCATGCCGGCGTTGTGCCGTCAGGGGCCGGCGGCCAGCGCCCGCTCGGCCGCGGCGCCGGCAGCCGCGGCGACGGCGCGGGCGCGGTCGACCCGGTCGTCCCCCTCGCTCGTGGCGAGGTTGATCTCGACGAGGTTCGCCGCGGCACGCGCGGCGGCCTCGGAGAGGAGCGCGGCCGCGGCGGCGTCGCCGCGCAGGTTCGGGTTTCCGAGCTCGGCGAGGGTCGCCGCGAGCTCGGCCACGTCGGCCGCGGTCTCGGCGATGCGGATCGGGACGTCGGCCGCACGCGAGAGCGCGTCGCCGATGAGCGCGTTCCGGACCTCGGGCTCGAGCTCCTTCGGCATCCGCATCGCGGTCAGGACGGCCTCGTAGGCGTCGGCGTCCTCCTGCGCCAGCGGGGCGGCGCGGGCGCGGAGCGCATCGGCCTGGCACACCGCCCCGGCGGCCTCGTCCCAGTGCGCGCGCGAGAACCGCGCCACCATGGCGACGAGCCCCGCAGCCATCGTCGTGACGACGGCTGAGACGGAGCCGCCTCCCGGAGCGGGCGTCTCCGCTGCGATCGCTTCGACGAAACCCGTCAGGGTTTCGTCGAATGCGCTAGAAGAGGCCGACGGTCCGGCCACTCTCGTCGATGTCCACCTCGAAGGCGGCCGGCTTCACCCCGAGGCCCGGCATCGTCTGCATGTCGCCGAGCAGCGGCACGAGCCAGCCCGCCCCGGTGTACGCACGGATGTCGCGGACGGTGACGGTGAACCCGGTGGGGGCGTTCAGCAGCGTCGGGTCGTGGGAGAGGGACAGGTGCGTCTTCGCCATGCAGATGGGCAGCTTGTCGAAGCCCTTGGCCGTGAAGGTCTCGATCTTCTCCTGCGCGGCGGGGAGGAAGACCACGCCGTCGGCGCCGTAGACGCGCGTGCAGATGGCCTCCACCTTCTCGTCGATCGGCGCTTCCAGCGAGTAGATCGGCGAGAACGAGCTCGGCTGGTCCGCGGCGTCGGCCACGGCCTCGGCGAGCTCCGCCGCCCCCTCGCCGCCCCGCTCGAACGCCTCGTTCAGCTCGGCGGCGTGCGCGCCGTGCTCGAGCGCGAGCCGGCGGACAACGTCGAGCTCCTCCTCGGAGTCGCCCGGGAAGCGGTTGACGGCGACGACCGCCTTGAGGCCGAACTCGCGGACGATGCCCAGGTGGCGGCGGAGGTTCGCCGCGCCGCGCTCGACGGCGTCCGCGCCGCCGTCCGGGTCGCCGCCGTGGTGCTTGAGCGCGCGCACGGTCGCGACGAGGACGACGGCGCTCGGCGAGAGGCCACCGATGCGGCAGACGATGTCGAGGAACTTCTCCATCCCCATGTCCGCCCCGAACCCGCTCTCGGTGACGACGTAGTCGCCGAGCTTCAGGGCGACGAGGTCGGCGACGAGCGAGTTGTTCCCGTGCGCGATGTTCGCGAAGGGCCCGCAGTGGACGAACGCCGGCTGGCCCTCGAGCGTCTGCACGAGGTTCGGCTTCAGCGCGTCCTTGAGGAGGACCGTCATCGAGCCGGCCGCCCTCAGCTGCTCGGCCGTGACCGGCTCGCCCTCCCACGTGTACCCGACCGTGATCGCGCCGAGCCGCTCGCGCAGGTCGGGGAGGTCGCGGGCGACGGCGAGAATGGCCATCACCTCGGAGGCCGCGGTGATGTCGAAGCCCGTCTCGCGCACGTAGCCGTTCGTGCGGCCGCCCAGGCCGACGACGATCGAGCGGAGCGCCCGGTCGTTGATGTCCATGCAGCGGCGCCAGCTCACGGTCAGGGGATCGATCCCGAGCGCGTTCCCGTGGAGGAGGTGCGCCTCGAGCATGGCGGCGAGGAGGTTGTTCGCCGCCCCGATGGCGTGGATGTCGCCCGTGAAGTGGAGGTTCAGGTCCTCCATCGGGACGACCTGGGCGTAGCCGCCGCCCGCGGCGCCGCCCTTGATTCCGAAGACGGGCCCGAGCGAGGCCTCGCGCAGGCAGAGGGCCACCTTCTTGCCGATGTGACCCAGCCCCTGCGTCAGCGACACGGACGTCGTCGTCTTCCCCTCGCCCGCCTTCGTCGGCGTGATCGCGGTCACGCAGACGAGCTTCCCGTCGGGCGTGTCGCGGAGGCGCTCGACGACGTCCAGCGACACCTTGGCCTTGTAGCGCCCGTAGAGGTCGACCTCGTCCGCCTCGAGGCCGGCCTCCTCGGCGATCTGCGCGATCGGCCGGAGCTCCGCCTCCTGGGCGATCTCGAGGCTGGACGGCATCTGGGTCGCCATCAGTGCGAGACCGCGGCGGCGGCCAGCTCGGACACGAGCGAGTCGGTGTAGAAGCGTTCGAGGGCGAAGGGAGCGATCAGACGGGGAGTCTCGCCGCTCGCGATCAGCTCTGCAAGCGTCGTGCCGACGATCGGCGCCGCCTTGAAGCCGTACGTGCCCCAGCCCGTGGAGACGAGGAAGCCGTCGAGCTCGGTCTTGCCGAGGATGGGGCTGTAGTCGGGCGAGAGGTCGCAGAGGCCCGTCCACTGGCGCAGGACCTTGACCCGCTCGAGCTGCGGGAAGAGCTCGAGCGTGTGCCGCGCGGAGTACTCGAGGAAGTTGAACGTCCCCTTCCCCGAGTAGGTCGTGTACGGCTCGATCTCGGCTCCGATGAGGAACTCGCCGCGGTCCGTCTGCGAGATGTAGACGTGCATCTGCGACGAGACGATGATGACGTCGAGGAACGGCTTCACCGGCTCGGTCACGAAGGCCTGGAGGATGTGCGTGGTGATCGGGAGAGGGACGCCCGCCATCTCCCCGAGGAGCGTCGACCAGCCGGCCGTTGCGCTGACGACCATGTCCGTCTCGACGCGGCCGCGCGTCGTCTCGACCCCGGTCACGCGTCCGTTGGAGCGTTCGATCCCCACGACCTCGGTATACGGGTGGATCTCGACGCCGCGCCGGTCGGCTCCCCGCGCGTATCCCCAGACGACGGCGTCGTGGCGGATGATCCCGCCCGGCGGGTGGTAGAGCGCGCCCATGACAGGCCACGTGACGTCCTGCGAGAGGTCCATCTCGGGGCAGAGGCGCGCGATCTCGTCCGGGTGGACGACCCGGCTGTCGATCCCGAGGAGCTGGTTCACCTCCGCGCGCTCGGTCGCCGTGATCATCCCGCGGTCCGAATGCGCGAGCGTGAGGTGCCCCTGCTGGGAGAAGAGGAGGTTGAAGTCGAGGTCGATCGCGAGGCCCTCGTAGAGGCGGACGCTCTCCTTGTAGAACTCGGCTCCCTCCGGCGTGCGGTAGTTGGCGCGGATGATCGTCGTGTTCCGGCCCGCGGCGCCCGAGCCGATGTAGCTCTTCTCGAGGACGCAGACGTCGGTGATCCCGTGGTTCTTCGCGAGGTAGTACGCGGTCGCGAGGCCGTGGGACCCGCCGCCGATGACGACGACGTCGTAGCGCTCCTTGAGCTCGCCGCGCGGGCGCCACATGCGCCGGACGCGGAAGACGTCCTTCATACCGCGCCCACTCCCTCGGCGGCGTCGACGACGACCTCGGCGACGTAGTGCCCGTACTCCTGCGGTACGAGAATCCGGAACGTCTCTTCGTCGTCGCGGAGGACGAGCCCGGGCACGTGCGCGACGGCGCCGGCCGCCGGGAGGGTTTCGAGGTCGAGATCGGTCACACGGCGGAGGACGGCCGCCCCCCGGACGCGCAGCCCGGCGTAGCCGGCCGTCTGGTCGACGACGGTGCGGAAGCGCCGGCGGAGGCTCGCACGAACGGCCGGCACGTCGTCGAAGCCGCAGAGGACGAGCGCGCGCGTCGGCGTCAGCTTGACGACCTCGTACGTGTCGGCGTCCTCGAGGTCGGCGACGTCGCCCCGGACCTCGAGCTTGCCCGTGCGCGAGACGTCCGCGATGCCGGCCGGCGCGTGGGCGAGCGCCCGCTCGAGCGGGGAGCGCCAGGCCGCCTGTTCGGCGGCGCGGGCGGGGGAGAGGAAGCCGAGCTCGCTCACGATTTCAGGTGCTCCCCGTCCGGGTCGAAGAAGGGCCGCAGCCGCACGCGGGCGCGCTCGATCGAGCCGTTCACCTTGACGGCGATCTCCGCGCCGTCCTCGGCGAGCTCGGGCGGCACCCACGCCATGCCGATCGCCCGGCCGAGCTCGTCGCTCCAGCGGGCGCTCGTGACGCGGCCGCCCGGCCGCCCGCCGACGACGATCTGACCGCCCTCGGCGGGGACGACGCCGTTCTCCATCTCGAACCCGACGAGCTGCTCGCGGAAGCCGCGCTCGCGCACGCGCTCGAGCGACCACTTGCCCACGAAGTCCTCCTTGTCCCACTTGACGATCCACGGCATCGAGGCCTCGAGCGCGTTCGACTCCGAGTCGGTGTCCTGGCCGACGAGGATGTGCATCTTCTCGAGCCGGAGGATCCGCTGCGGCTCGAGCCCGAAGGGGCGGACGCCCAGGTCGGCGCCGCGCTCGAGGACGGTGTCCCAGAGGTGCTCGCCGTACGGGCTCGGGAAGTGGATCTCGTACCCGAGCTCGCCGACGAAGCCGATCCGGAGGATGAGGCCGGGCACCCCGGCGACATGCGCCTCCCTGGCGTCGAGGTAGGCGAACGCCTCGTTGGAGACGTCGAGGTCCGTGAGCCGCGCCATCAGCTCGCGCGCTTTCGGGCCTGCGACGTTGAGAGCGGCGAGCGCGCCCGTCACGTTCGTGACCTCGACGTCCATGCCCCACACGGCGTTCCACCACTCGAACCACTCGAGCACGGCTCCTGCGCCCGTCGAGGTCGTCGTCACGTAGTACTCGTCCTCGTCGAGCCGCGCGATCGTGCCGTCGTCCATGATCCGGCCGGCGTCGGTGCCGAGGACGCCGTAGCGGATGCGGCCGACCTTCATGTCGGCGAAGCGATTCGGATAGAGGCGCTCGAGGAACGCCGCGGCCTCGGCGCCGGTGACGAGCAGCTTGCCGAGGGTCGAGA
Organism: Gaiellaceae bacterium; assembly: GCA_036260055.1. GTDB lineage: Bacteria > Actinomycetota > Thermoleophilia > Gaiellales > Gaiellaceae > DASQWP01. Next base: position 6,123 of record DATAAQ010000173.1, read on the forward strand.
CGTCGATGACCCCGACGGAGTCGTGCACGTTCTTGGCCTCGCCGGCCGGATCCCCGTACGAGTGGGGGCGCCGCCAAGTCCCCGTCCACATCATCCGTGCGCCGAGCTCCTTGTGCCGGTGGTGGATGGAGGTCCGTTGCGCGGGCTCGTGCGGTCGGCCGGCCAGGAGGCCGAGCTCGACTGGCTGCCAGGGCGGGCGGGCGGTCGTCGTCCCGATCGTCGCCTCGTCGGTCTCGTTCTCCCGCGCGTAGACGCGGATCGAGGCGACCTGGCAGAGCTTGCCCTGGCAGGGTCCCATCGTCACGGTCGTGTAGCGCTTGGCGAGCTCGAGCGAGTCGAACCCCTCCGCGATGGCGCGCTTGACGTCCTTGTCCGTGACGTCCTCGCAGATGCAGACGAAGCACTTGCCCTTCCGCGCGGCGCCGTCGTAGGTCGCCGCCGGGACCGCCCCGGCGACGCCTTCGCCCGCCGCGGCGCCGACGACCTCCACGCCTGCGGGAAGCTCGACGGGCACGAGGATCCCCCGTCCGGAGTCGTACTCCACGCGGGCGCCGGCCTGCGCGAGGAGGGCGTATGCAGGCTGGCGCCCGCCGGAGGTCACGAGGAGGTCGCACGGGATCCTCCTGTCGTCCAACTCGACGGACGAGAGCCTCCCTTTCTTCCCGTTCGCGGCGATCTGGCGGACGCGCGTCTTCCCGAGCTCGACCACCTCGGCGACCTCGGTGCCCGCCCGCTCGAGCAGGGGCACGACGTCGAGCGAGTGCTCGTCGGCCGCGACGACGACCGCCCGCTCGCCCGGCCGGAGCGACCAGCGGCCGACCAGGCGGCGAACCGCTTCCGGGAGGACGACCCCGACCAGGTCGTTGCCGGGGAACACGAGCGGCTGCTCGAGCGCCCCGGCGGCGACGACGACGTGGTCGGCGCGGAAGCGGTAGAGGACGCTCCCGGCGTCGACCGGCACGAGGTTCCCCTCGTAGATGCCGAGCGCGACGCCGTGCAGCGACTCGAAGCCCTCCTCGCGCGGCGGCTCGTCCATGTCCACGACGACCACGTCACGCCCCGCGGCCGTGTGGGCCCGGGCGGCGGCCAGCCCGGAGCGCCCGCCGCCGACGACGAGGACCTCCGCGCGCCGGTGCTCGGTGTCGAAGCGGGCCGACCGCCTGCCGTGCTCGTCGACGCGGCCGAG
>DATAAQ010000174.1:0-8780 GCA_036260055.1 Gaiellaceae bacterium
CGCGCCCGCCTTCGCGAACAGGTCGTAGAACTCGTTCGTGCGCGGGACGAGGGAGAGCCTCATGCCGGGCGGCATGGTACAAGCCGACGCATCGTCAGTCGTCAGGCTGCCGCCGCCGGCCTCGGTCTCTGCTTGCTCGGCCCCCGGGGACTGCCGGGGGTGACACGGGCATCCTCGCGAGCGGCGACTTCGGCCTCGGGGGACAGACCGAGCGTCGCATGGGCGCGGCGATGAGGCGCTTTGCCGCGTCCGGTCCGGGCGACGTGCTCGGTACCAGCGCTTCGCGCACGACCGCCTCACGCACGTCGGGTACGGCGGCGGCGGGGCTGGCCTTTACCCGCTCGAGCTGCCCCCGTTCGTATCCGCGCCGGGTCGTGGGTCGAGAGTGCCCGGTCGGCTGTACGTGCGGGGGCGGCGCACCGCCCTTCGCCCGAGCGCCGTCGGGCGTGCCGGCCGGGTCGGCGACACCGTCGTCCTATACCCCTAGGTGGTATGATTCGAGGCTGTGAGCGAGGAGGCCGTCTTCAACGTGCCCGGCATGCACTGCGACCACTGCGTCCATGCCGTCGAGACCGAGCTCCGCCGGGTCCCGGGCGTCGAGCGCGCGAAAGCCGATCTCGCCACGAGGGCCGTCACCGTCCGCGGCTCCGCCCTGGACGCCGCCGCCCTCCGCGCGGCGATCGCCGAGGCCGGCTACGAGGCCGAATGAACCGGGTCGACCTCGAGCTCGAAGGCATGACCTGCGCCGCCTGTGCCGCGCGCATCGAGCGGAAGCTCAACAAGCTCGACGGCGTCGAGGCGAGCGTCAACTTCGCGACCGAGCGAGCGGCCGTGCGCCACGACGACCGGGTCGGCGTCGAGGACCTCCTCCGGGCGGTCGAGGCGGCCGGCTACCGGGCCGCGCTCCCGGGAGCAGGGCGAACGGCGTCCTCCAGGCTCGGGGCGCGCCTCGTGCTGGCGGCGGCTCTGACGCTCCCGGTCGCCGCGCTCGCGATGCTGCCGCCGCTCCGCTTCGACGGCTGGGAGTGGGTCGCGCTCGCGCTCTCGACGCCCGTCGTCCTCGTCGCCGGCCTCCCGTTCCACGCGGCGGCGGCGCGGAACCTCCGGCACGGCGCCGCGACGATGGACACGCTCGTCTCGCTCGGCACGCTCGCGGCGTGGCTCTGGTCGCTCGTCGCGCTCGTCGTCGTCGAGGGAGCCGAGACGTACTTCGAGGTGGGCGCGGTCATCACGACGCTGATCCTCCTCGGCCGCTTCCTCGAGGCACGAGCGCGCAACCGCTCGGGGGCGGCCCTGCGCGCGCTCCTGGAGCTCGGCGCGAAGGAGGCGCGCGTCCTGCGGGACGGCGGGGAGGTCGCCCTCCCGATCGGTGAGCTCCGCGTCGGCGACCTCTTCCTCGTCCGCCCCGGGGAGAAGATCGCCACCGACGGCCTCGTCGTCGAAGGCGAGTCGGCGGTCGACCAGTCGCTCGTCACGGGCGAGCCCGTGCCCGTGGACGTCGCCCCCGGCGCCGAGGTGACCGGCGCGACCGTCAACACCTGGGGCCGCCTGGTCGTGCGGGCGACGAGGGTCGGTGCCGAGACGGCGCTCGCGCAGATCGCGCGGCTCGTCGCCGCGGCGCAGGCCGGGAAGGCGCCCGTCCAGCGGCTCGCGGATCGAGTCTCCGCCGTCTTCGTCCCCGTGGTCATCGCCGTCTCGCTCGCGACGCTCGCCGGCTGGCTCCTCGTCACCGGCGACGCGACCGCCGCGTTCACCGCGGCCGTCGCCGTCCTCATCATCGCCTGCCCGTGCGCCCTGGGGCTCGCCACGCCGACGGCGCTCATGGTCGGGACGGGCCGCGGCGCCCAGCTCGGGGTCCTCATCCGGGGGCCCGAGGTACTGGAGCAGACGCGGAGAGTCACGACGGTCGTCCTCGACAAGACCGGCACGGTCACCGAGGGCCGCCTACGCCTCGTCGACGTCGTGCCGGCGAACGGCGCCTCGCGTGCGGAGGTTCTCCGTCTGGCCGGCGCCCTCGAGGACGCGAGCGAGCACCCGGTCGCTCGCGCGGTCGCGGCCGCCGCCCGGGCCGAGGTCGGCGTCCTCCCGGCCGTCGAGGGGTTCCGGAGCGAGCCCGGCGTCGGCGTGGCCGGCCTCGTGGAGGGCCGCGAGGTCCAGGTCGGCCGGGGAGACGGCGGCGTGCAGGTGCGCTGGGACGGCGAGCCCAGGGCGACGCTGCTCGTGGACGACACCGTCAAGCCGACGAGCGCCGACGCGGTCGCCGGGCTTCGCGAGCTAGGGCTCACCCCCGTTCTCCTCACCGGCGACGCGGAGACGACGGCGCGCCGCGTGGCCGACGCCGTCGGGATCGAGCGAGTCCTCGCCGGCGTCCTCCCGGCCGGGAAGGCGGCCGAGGTCCGCCGCCTGCAGGAGGCGGGCGAGGTCGTCGCCGTGGTCGGCGACGGCGTCAACGACGCGCCCGCGCTCGCGCAGGCCGACCTCGGCATCGCCATCGGCACCGGGACCGATGTCGCCATCCAGGCGAGCGACCTGACCCTCGTCTCCGGCGACCTGCGGGGGGCCGCGGACGCGATCCGCCTCGCGCGGCGGGTGCTCGCGACCATCAAGGGCAACCTCTTCTGGGCGTTCGCCTACAACGTCGCGGCGATCCCGCTCGCGGTCGCCGGCCTGCTCAGCCCGATGGTGGCGGCGGCGGCGATGGCCTTCTCGAGCCTCTTCGTGGTCACGAACTCGCTGCGCCTCCGGCGCTTCTCCAGCCCCCGGGAGGCCGCGTGACCCACGGCTACGTCAGAGACAAGGACGCGCTCGTCAAGCGCCTGCACCGGATCGAGGGGCAGGTGCGCGGGATCGAGCGCATGGTCGAGGACGAGCGGTACTGCATCGACGTCCTCACGCAGATCGGCGCGGTCACGACCGCGCTCGAGAGCCTCGCGTTCACGATCCTCGACGACCACGTGGGCCACTGCGTCTCGGGCGCGCTCTCCTCCGGCGATCCCGACGTGGCGGCGGAAAAGAGCAGGGAGCTGCTCGAGGCCGTGCAGCGCTTCGCCCGAACGCGCTAGGTGCCCCGGTACCTGACCGCGGGCGCGGCGGTGCTCGCGCTCTACGTCGCGATCGCGTCGGGCGAGCCCCTGACGGGCATCCTCCCGGCTGCGATCGTGCTCGTGCTGGCTCCCGGGGACTACGGCCTCTGGACGAGGCGCGGGCGCCCCTGGCACGACTGGACGGTCATCCTGCTCCTCCTCCCCGCGATCCTCGCCGCCGTCTGGATCGCCGTCGGCGGCCTCGTCACCGGGGTCGAGCGCTCGGACGAGGCGCGGCTCCTGCTCGAGGTGGGGCCCGGCGTCGCGCTCACGGGCCTCCTCTGCACGCTCGTCTCGTACCACGGGCGCCACCACCCGGACGAGCGCACGGCGCGGCCCTAGCCGAGCCCGAGCGGCACGAGCCAGAGGGCCGCCACGAGGACGGCGAGGCCGACGAGGGCCGCCACGATCCAGGAGCTCCGCCGCTCCCAGCGCCGCTGCGTCCGACCGCTCACGAGCGCGTCTTACCCGCCCGGCGCGGTTTCACTCCGGACGGCGGGGGAACAAGCGCCGTGACGTGATCGCTGCCCTCATCGCCGGCGTCGCCGTGCTCGTGCTCCTCTCGTTCGCCTTCGCGCTCGGCGGCGTGCTCCTGCCGATCCTCGCCGTGCTCGCCGGGCTCGTCGTCGTTGGCTGGGTGCTCCTGGCCGGGATCGCCCGGCGCTCGCCGACGGAGGTCGCCGAACGGGCGCACGAGCGCGAGTTCCTCGGGCCGGGCGGCCCGGACGACCCGCGCACCTGAGCCGCTCTACGCGGGCGCGAGAGAGACCGTGACCTCGCCGGTGTCGGCCTTCTGCGGGTCGAGGCCGACCGTGTAGCTGCCCGACACGGGGAGCGAGAGGCTCACCGTCTTGCCGCTCCGACCGACGAGGACCGGGTAGAACAGCGCCGTCCCGTCCGGCTTCAGCACGGAGAGCCTGAGCGAGCAGCAGCTCGACGTCCCGACCGTCACGCCGGAGAGACGGAGGCTGGCGCGCTGGCCGGCCGCCCCGGGGAAGGTGAGGTTCGCGTTCTGACCGGGAACGGTCATTCTCGCCGTGACCGGCGCGCCGCCGACGGCGAGCGAGCCGCCGACATCGGGCGGCACGTCGTGGAGGGTGAGCCGCACGGAGCCCGTGTCGGCGTCCTGGGGATCCACGAAGACGACGTACGTCCCTGCCACGGGGAGGTCCGCCGTGTCGAGGAAGCCGCCCTTCGAGCCGACGAACGCGGGAAAGACGAGCGTCGAGCCGTCCGGCTCGCGCACCGACACGCGGACGCTGCAGCACGTCGAGGTGCCCACGGTGACCCCGTCCACGGTGACCGCCACGCGGGCGCCCGTGCCGCCGGGGAACGAGAGGCGCGCGTTCTGGCCCGGGACGGTGGTGGCGACGGCGACGGGAGGCCCGCCCATGTCGGCCTCGGCGGCCGCATCGGCCGGGACGTCGTAGAGCGTCAGCGTCATGCCGCCGACCGCGTCGCCCTGCGGATCGACGAGGATCGTGTACCTCCCCGTCACCGGAAGCGTGCGCGTGTCGACGAAGCCGCCCTTGCTCCCCACGTACATCGGGAACGCGAGCGTCGTGCCGTTCGGCCTCAGGATCGACACCTTCGAGCCGCAGCACGTCGACGTCCCCATCGTCACGTCGGAGAGCGCGAGGCTGACGCGCCCGCCGGCCGCCCCGTCGAACGCGAGGCGCACGTCCTCGCCGGGGGCGGTCGTCCTCACCTCCACGGGCGGGCCGCCGGGCGCGATGGGAAAGGTCTGGACCGCGGTGCCCGCGACGGTCTGCGTGTCGACCTGCCCGCCCGCGGCCGCGGAGACGGTCAGCTCGACCGCTCCGCCCGCCACGGGGACGAACGTGCCGGTGTAGAGGCCGTCGCCCCTCGCGGACAGCGGCACCGTCTCTCCGCCCGCGCCCGCGCTCACGGAGACGCCCGCGGGCTCGCCGCAGCGCGAGGCGAGGGCGACGACCTCGACGGACTCGCCGACGTCGACGCTGAAGCCGGGCCGCGGCGACTCCAGCCAGAGCCGCGGCGCGCCGGCGCACCCGACCGCGCCGCCCGCGTCGAGGCGGCCGCCGGTCCGGGTGCGGCCGGCCAGGCTCGCGACCGGGGCGGCGGTGCGCAGGAGCAGCGCCTTCAGCCCCACGTCGCTCGCTTCGGGCAACGCCGCCCGCGCGAGAGCGGCCGTACCCGCCACGTGCGGGGCGGCCATGGACGTGCCGCTCGCGCTCCGGTACGTCCCGCCTGGCCACGTCGAGAGGACGCCCACGCCCGGGGCGCTGAGGTCGACGTTGACGTCGCCGTAGTTCGAGAACCACGCGTGGGCATCCGCCGCGTCGGCCGCCGCGACCGAGACGACGTTCGGGAGGTCGTACGACGACGGGTACGCCGGGAAGAGGTCGTTGTCGAGGCTGTCGTTGCCGGCGGCCGCGACGAAGAGCGAGTCGGCCGCGTCGGCGTGCGCAATCGCGTCTCGAAGCGCCTGCGAGAAGCCGCCGCCGCTCCACGAGTTGTTCGTCACCCGCGCGCCGTTCGCGCTCGCGTAGAGCACGGCCCGGACCGCGTTCGCCGTCGTGCCGGAGCCGTTCGCGCCGAGGAACTTCAGCGCCATCAGGCGGACGCGCCAGTTGACGCCCGCGACGCCGAGCCCGTTGTTCCCGACCGCGCCGATCGTGCCGGCCACGTGCGTTCCGTGCCCGTTGTCGTCCGAGGGGTCGTTGTCGCCGGAGACGAAGTCCCAGCCGCGCCAGTCGTCCACGTAGCCGTTGCCGTCGTTGTCGACGCCGTCGGAGCGGCAGCCGGCGCAGTCCTCGCCGGGATTGACCCACGCGTTGGCGGCGAGGTCGGGATGGCCGACGTCGATGCCCGTGTCGACCACGCCGACCACGACGTTCGCGCTCCCCGTGCCCGCGTCCCAAGCCGAGGGCGCGCCGATGGCGCCGAGCCCCCAGAGGTCGGGGAAGAGCGGGTCGTCGGGGACGGCCGCGGCCGAGACGACGTAGTTCCGCTCGACGTAGCGGACGCGCCTGTCTCGTCGCAGCCGGCGGAGCGCTGCCGCCGCGCGCCCCGGCCGGACGGACACGAGCGTGGCGCGGATGGGCGCGAAGCGGTTCTGCGCCCGCGCGCCGGCAGCCGTCAGGGCGGCCCGACGGCCACGCTCGGCGACTCCGGCCTTCCAGCCGACGATGAGCTGGCCGGGCACCGCCCGCGGCTCCGCCGCCGCGGCAGGCGCGGGCACGAGCACGGCCAGGCAGGCGACGGCCGGCACGGTGAGAGCGAGTCTGTGGTTGCGGCGCACCACAGTGCTCGCACCGTAGGAGCGGAGGCGCACGAGATCGCCCCCCTTTCGGGGAGGCGGACGTCAGATCCCGGTGGCCGGGGCGGGCGCGCTTGGCTCCTCGTGCCCCTCGACCCAGAGCCCGATCGTCCCCCACGGCCGCCTGGCCGCCGCGCGGGCGACCGCCTCCGTCGAGGGGATCACTCTCCGAACTTACCGAAAACCAGCCCGCGGCTTCGAACGCCGCCTGAGCACCCGCCTACGTGTCCGGATCGATCTCGTCGGCCCGGCGGGCATGGCCCTCGGCCAGCGAGCGCTCGCGCTCCGCGCGCTCGAGCTCGTCCCGCGCGGCGACCTCGCGCTCCTCAGCCGCCCGCGCACGCGCGTCGGCCTCTCGGCGGTGCTCGCCCGCCTCGGCGCGGTGCTGCTCCAGCCGGCGCTCCCGCCCGCGCGACGCCGCCCAGAGGGCAAGCGCGACGACGACGAGGGCTGCGATCACGATGACGACGATCAGCCAGGTATCCACGTCTTCCTCCTTTCCGCCGGTACCCTCCCCGGCGCTCTCGGATCGAAACGCGCAGCCCGAGACTCCAGCGCTTCGCTCCACGAGCGGGAGCGCGGCCCGGGCAGCCGAGAAGTACCCCACGAAGTACCCCATCGAGCCGCTTTACGAAATTGGCTTCTGGAAAGAAGCGGTAGTTCGGAATGACTTTTCCCGCTTCTTTCCGCCCGAATTACTTCGACGTGCGGCCGGAGGGCGCCCCGTAGGGTGCGGGTGCTCGGTGTCAACGCCGTCTTCCACGATCCAGCTGCCGCCCTCGTCGTCGACGGCGAGATCGTCGCTGCCGCCGAGGAGGAGCGCTTCAGCCGGCGGAAGCACGGCAAGCCTCCGGTGCCCTTCTCGACGTGGGAGCTGCCGGAGTCCTCGGCCGCCTGGTGCCTGAGGGAGGCCGGCCTCTCGCCGGCCGACCTCGACGCCGTCGCCTACTCGTACGACCCCGACCTCGCGCCCCAGCCCAACGGCGACGTCACCGCCGACGCCTGGGAGGGCCTGCGCACGCTCTACACGCGCCGCGCGCCCGCCTTCCTCCGCACCGCGCTTCCGGGGCTTCCCCCCGAGCGCGTGCGCTTCGTCGCCCACCACGTCGCGCATGCCGCCTCGGCCCACTTCGCGGGGCCGTTCCCGCGCTCGAGCGTCATGGTCCTGGACGGCCGCGGCGAGCGCACGTCGTACCTCGCGGGCCGCTACACGGACGGCGAGCTCGAGGTGCTGGCGACCCAGGAGCTGCCCCACTCGCTCGGCCTGCTCTACGAGGAGGTGACGCAGCACCTCGGCTTCAAGCGCTCCTCCGACGAGTACAAGGTCATGGCGATGGCGTCGTACGGGCGCCCCGCGTTCCTCGATGACTTTCGCCGCGCGGTGCGCGCGACCGGCGAGGGCGGCTTCGTCGTCGAGCCGCTCGACCTCTCGCGCTTCGTCCCGCAACTCGACGACGGCGAGAAGTGGACGGAAGCCCATGCGAACCTCGCCGCGACGACGCAGACGCGCCTCCAGGAGGTGCTCCTCGACCTTGCGCGCTGGCTGCACGCGCAGACGGCCGACGCCGTCCTGACGATGGCCGGAGGGGTGGCGCTCAACTGCGTCGCGAACTCCTTCCTCGCCGACCGCGGCCCGTTCGAGCGCATCTGGGTGCAGCCCGCCGCCGGCGACGCCGGCACGGCCCTCGGGGCGGCGCTCCACGTCGCGCGGACGCTCGGGGACGAGGTCCGGCCGATGCCGACGGCGGCTCTCGGCCGCGCCTGGAGCGACCAGGAGCTCGACGACTGGCTCCGCACGGCCGCGATCCCGCACGAGCGTCCGGACGACATCGCCGAGGCCGCCGCGGAGATCCTCGTGGAGAACGGCGTCGTCGCCTGGTTCCAGGGAAGGAGCGAGTACGGCCCGAGGGCACTCGGCCACCGGAGCCTGCTGGCGAATCCCACGCACGCGGACAACCTCCACCGGCTGAACGACATCAAGGGCCGCGAGCAGTTCCGGCCGGTCGCGCCGATGGTGCTGCTGGATCGCGCGCCCGAGATCTTCGAGGGCCCGCTCCCCAGCCCCTTCATGCTCTTCACCCACCGGGTCCAGCCGGAGTGGATCCCGCGCATTCCGGCGGTCGTCCACGTCGACGGGACGGCGCGCATCCAGACCGTCGACCCCGCCGACGAGCCGCTCGTCGCCCGTCTGCTCGAGGCCTTCGAGCGGCGGGCAGGCGTGCCGGTCGTCGTCAACACGAGCCTGAACACGGCCGGACGTCCGATGGTGGACGACCCGCGCGACGCGCTCGAGTGCTTCGGCTCGGCCCCCATCGACGCGCTCGCGATCGGCCCGTTCCTCGTCCGCCGGGGGGCCTTCGGAGGCGGAGGCCCGTGACGCAGGCGGAGTGGGAGAT
>DATAAQ010000175.1:0-3120 GCA_036260055.1 Gaiellaceae bacterium
GTGGAGACGGGCGTCGACCTGGAGGCGCTCATCGGCGTCGCCGAGTGGCTCGAGGGCGTGCTGGAGCGCCCGCTCGAGGGACAGGTCTACCGCGCCGGCTCGTTCGCGCCGGTCGCCGGCTGAAAGGAGAGGGGATGGCACACAGGCTCGGGGTCGACGTCGGGGGGACGTTCACCGACCTCATGCTCGTCAACGACGAGACGGCCGAGCTCTTCCGGGTCAAGACGCCGTCCACGCCCGCCGACCCGTCCGAGGGCGTCCTCGTGGGCGTCCGGCGGATCTGCGCGGAGAGCGGCGTCAATCCGGACCAGCTCGCCTACGTCATGCACGGCACGACCGTGGCGACCAACGCCATGCTGGAGGCGAAGGGCGCGCGCGTCGGGCTCGTGACGACGCAGGGGTTCGGGCAGATCCTGCACCTGGCGCGCTCGCAGACTCCCGGCCCGCTGGCCGGCTGGATCATCATGGTGAAGCCCGACCCCCCGGCCGCCCTCGAGGACACGCGCGAGGCGAAGGAGCGCATGAGCGCGCAGGGGGAGGCGATCGAGCCTGTCGACCGCGAGCAGGTGGCCGGCATCGTCCGCGACCTCGTCGAGTCGGGCGTGGAGACGCTCACCGTCTCGCTCATCAACTCGTATGCGAACCCGGCCCACGAGCGCGAGATCAGGGACGTGATCCACGAGCTCTACCCGGACTTCCCGGTGACGATCTCCTCCGACGTCCTCCCGGAGTTCCGCGAGTACGAGCGGACGCTCACCGCCTGCATGAACTCCTACGTCCGGCCCCGCGTCGAGCGCTACGTCCGCAACCTCGAGACCTCGCTGCGCGAGTTCGGCGTCAAGGGCGAGCTCAACCTCCTGCGCTCGGACGCCGGCCTCATGAGCGTCGACGTCGCCTCGGAGCACCCGATCTACGGGATCCTCTCGGGGCCGTCGGGAGGCGTCGCGGGCGCCCTCTACATCGCCCGCCGGGCCGGCTTCCAGGACGTGCTCACCTTCGACATGGGCGGCACCTCGACCGACGTCGCCCTCTGCCAGAACGGACAGCCGACGATCGAGCGCCAGACGGAGATCCCGTACGGCCTCGGCCTCCCCGGCGAGGTCATCCCGGTCAAGGTTCCGAGCGTGAACGTCCGCTCCGTCGGCGCGGGCGGCGGCTCGATCGCGCACGTGCCCGAGGTGACCGGCGCGCTCCGCGTCGGGCCCCAGTCGGCCGGAGCCGACCCCGGCCCGGCCTCGTACGGGAGGGGAGGCACCGACCCGACTGTGACGGACGCCAACGTCGTCGTCGGCCACCTGCCGCCCCAGCTCCTGGGCGGCGAGATGCAGCTCGACGTCGAGGCGGCCAAGGCCGCGGTGCAGAAGATCGGCGACGCCCTCGGCCTCGACCTCCACCGGGCGGCCGAGGGGATCCTCGACATCGTCAACGAGAACATGGCCGGCGCGCTCCGGCTCGTCTCCGTGCAGCGCGGCTACGACCCGCGCGACTTCGCGCTCGTCGCATTCGGCGGGGCGGGCCCGATGCACGCGAACGCCGTGGCGCGGATCATGGGCTCCTTCCCGGTCCTCGTGCCGCCCGCGCCGGGGCTCCTCTGCGCGACCGGAGACCTCGTGGCCGACTTCCGGGACGAGTTCGCCCGTACGTTCATCCGGACGATCGACTCCGTGAGCGGCGACGACGTGCGGAGGATCCTGGACGAGCTCGGCGACGAGGCGCGGGCGTGGATGCGGCGCGAGGGGATCGACGAGGGGGATCAGCGCCTCGCCTTCAACGTCGACATGCGCTACTACCGGCAGGGCTACGAGATTCCCGTCGAGATCGACCCGGCGCTGCTCGCCGGCAACGGGACGGCGATGCTCGCGGAGCGGTTCAACCAGCTCCACGAGCAGTTCTACGGCTTCCGGATGGACGAGACGACGTGCGAGATCGTGAACCTGCGGGCGATCGGCTACGGCAAGGTCCCGGAGCCGCACCTCCCCGAGGGCGAGCCCGACTCGGGCGACGCCTCCGGTGCGGTCGTGGACGAGCACGAGGTCTACTTCCAGGGCCAGTGGCTGCCGACCCGGATCTACGACCGGACGCGGCTGCGGCCCGGCCACCGCGTCGAGGGCCCGGCGATCGTTACCGAGTTCGACTCCACGACGGTTGTGCTCGCGGGCCACTCGGCCGAGGTCGACCGCTACCTGAACCTGATCATCAACCCGACGGAGGAGTGACCATGGACGGCGTCAAGGTCGCAGACATCCCGCAGATCGAGGTCGACCCGGTCACGCTCGACATCATCGAGGGCGCCCTCAAGAGCACCCGCTTCGAGATGGACGCCGTCCTCTTCCGGACGGCGATGAGCCCCGTCATCCGGGAGCAGCACGACGAGTTCCCGATGATCACCGACCCGAAGGGGCGGATGGTGGTGGGGCAGTTCGGCTCCTACATCTCGGAGATGCTCGAGAGCTTCGAGGAGCCGGTGCGCCCGGGCGACGTGATCATGACGAGCGACCCCTACCGCTGCGGCGGCTCGATCTCGCACATCAACGACTGGCTCGTCTGCCTGCCGATCTTCTGGGCGGACGAGCTGATCGGCTGGGCGAGCATGTTCGGCCATCAGATGGACGCGGGCGGGCCGCTCCCCGGCTCCCTCCCGACGGGCGCGAAGACGATCTTCGGGGAGGGCGTCCGCATCCCGCCGGTCAAGATCTTCCGCGAGGGCGCCCTCAACCAGGACGTCCTCGACGTCATCCTCAACAACGTCCGCATGCCCGAGATGAACCGTGCGGACCTCATGGGCATCATCGCCGGCTGCCGCACGGGCGAGAAGCGCGTCCACGAGCTCTGCGAGCGCTTCGGGAAGGAGACGTACCTCGCGGCCTGCCAGGCGCTCCTCGACCGGACCTACAACGCGATGGCGAAGCTCATCCTGGCCGCCATCCCGGAGGAGCCGCAGTCGTTCGAGGACTGGATCGACGACGACGGCCTCGGCCACGGACCGTACAAGATGAAGCTGACGATCTGGCGCGAGGGCGAGCACGCCTACTTCGACTGGTCGGGGACGGACCCGCAGGCGATGGGCCCGGTGAACTTCTACCTCTCGGAAGCGATGTTCAAGATGTTCATCGGGGTCTA
>DATAAQ010000176.1:0-1713 GCA_036260055.1 Gaiellaceae bacterium
GGCCGTCGCCTGGAAGTTCGCCCCGACGACGAAGACGACGAAGCTGCTCGGGATCTTCTGGAACGTCGGCAAGTACGGCGACCTGCACCCGTTCGCGTCGCTCGAGCCCGTCCACGTCGGCGGCGTCACCGTGAAGCTCGCCACGCTGCACAACGAGGAGGACCTGCGGCGCAAGGACATCCGGGAGGGCGACGAGGTCATCGTCAGCCGGGCGGGCGACGTCATCCCGCAGGTGATCTCGCCGGCCCCGCACGCCGCGGAGAAACCCGACCGCGCCCCGCCGCCGGAGCCGCCGCGGGAGTGCCCGTCGTGCGGGACGCCGACGGTCAAGCGCGAGGGCGAGGTCTTCACGCGCTGCCCGAACCGGCTGTGCCCCGCGCGCCGCTGGCAGCTGCTCAAGCACTTCGCCTCCGAGGGGGCCATGGACATCGAGGGGCTGGGCGAGAAGCAGGTCGACGCGCTCATGCGCGCGGAGCTCGTCCGGACGGCCGGCGACTTCTACCGGCTGACGCCCGAGCAGCTCATGGCGGTCGAGCGGATCGGCGAGGTGTCCGCGCGCCGGCTCGTCGAGCGCATCCAGGCCTCGAAGGACCGCCCGTTCGGCCGCGTCCTGTTCGGGATGGGCATCGAGGGCGTCGGCTCCGTGACCGGGCGCAACCTCGCGCAGCGGTTCCGGTCGATCGACGCCCTGGCGAGCGCGACGGCGGAGGAGATCGCCGAGACGCCCGGGATCGGCCCGAAGGTGGCCGCGCTCATCGAGGAGCAGTTCCGCGACCCGGACATGCTCGCGCTCGTCGAGGACCTCAAGGCGCTCGGGCTGCGGCTCGAGAGCGAGGGCGCGCCGCCGGGCGAGGGCGTCCTGAGCGGCAGGACGGTCGTCCTGACCGGGACGCTCCCCACCCTCACGCGGGAGGAGGCCACCGAGCGGGTCCTCGCCGCCGGCGGTCGCGTCACCTCGTCGGTGTCGAAGAAGACCGACTACGTCGTGGCGGGCGAGTCGCCGGGCTCGAAGCTCGAGAAGGCCGAGCGCCTCGGCGTGCCCGTGCTCGACGAGGCGGGGCTCCTCGAGCTGCTCGGCGGCGGCGGGCCTCAGCCCGAGTAGCGCGCGAGCGCCGCGGTCATCCGGTCCTGCACGCGGCGGGCGCCGAACGGCTCGACGCGGTTCATCAGCCAGGCGAACGCGACCCGCCCGCCGGGCGTGTCGCAGACGCCGACGAGGTTCGAGACGCCGATGATCGTCCCGGTCTTCCCGCGGCAGCGGCCGGCCGCGGGCGTGCCGCGCATGCGGTCCTTGATCGTCCCCGAGCGGCCGGCGACGGCGAGCGAGCGCCGCCACACGCGCGCGGCGGGCTGGCCCTCCATGTGCTCGAGGAGGCGGACGACCTCGCGCGGGGTCGTGCGGTTCGAGCGGCTGAGGCCGGAGCCGTCGACGATCCGCGGCGTGACGCCGTGCCCGCCCAGCGTGTTGAGCACGACCTGCGCGCCCGCGCCGGTCGTGCCGCGGCCGCCGCCGAAGTCCGCGCCCAGCCGCTTGAGCAGCATCTCGGCCAGGAAGTTGTCGGACGGGACGTTCGTCGCCCGGACGAGGTCGGCGACGGGCGGCGACGTCACCGCTCCGAGCTCCGACGCGAGCTCCTCGTCGGGGGCGCGGGCCTTGCCCGTCGCGCCGGTGTGGCGGCGCTCGCTGGCGGTGGCCGGCCGTGACGGGACGAT
>DATAAQ010000177.1:0-2466 GCA_036260055.1 Gaiellaceae bacterium
CGCTCTTGCAGTCCCAGCGCCGGCCGCTCCCGGAAGGCTCCTTCGTACGCGGCCTTGCCGACGAACGCGAGCACGGCCGGGCGGAGCTGAGGCGGGCGGACTTCGCCGGCGCCGCGGAGCGGCTGGGCGAGATCGCGGAGGAGCTCCGCCCGGCCGTGCTCGCGTTCGTCGGCAAGGCCGCGTACGAAGGAGCCTTCCGGGAGCGGCCGGCGCTGGGACTGCAAGAGCGTCGGCTGGGTCGGACGCGGCTCTTCGTGCTGCCCTCGACCTCTCCCGCGAACGCCGCCGTCCCCTACGACGAGCGCCTGCGCTGGTTCCGCGCGCTGCGCGAGGAGCTCGGCTAGCGACCGGCGCCGGCGGGCGGGCACCGCGGCCGGCCGCACGATCCCGGTGCACCGCGGCGACCTCTCGTCGCAATCCGCGCGCCTCGCGTGCGCTCGCGAGCGCTACGCTCGAAAGCGGGTGGTGGTACGGGGTGGCCCCCTCATCGCCGCGCGCGTGACTCGACCGGGACGACGGCGAACCGAGGCGCCTACTAGCCGCGCCAGCGGTTCGTGATCGGAATCCGGCGGTCGCGGCCGAAGGCCTTGGGCCGGAGCTTCACGCCGGGTGGTGCCTGGCGGCGCTTGTACTCCGCCCTGTCGATCAGCTCCAGCGCCCGTTCGACCACGTCGGCGTCGAAGCCGTCCGTCGTGAGCTCCTCCCGCGAGCTGTCGAGCTCGACGTACGCCTCGAGCACGCGATCGAGCTTCGAGTACGGGGGCAGGGTGTCCTCGTCACGCTGGTCCTCCCGCAGCTCTGCGCTCGGCGCCCGCTCGAGAACCGAGGCCGGGATCAGGTCCCGGCCGGCGCGCTCGTTCAGATGGCGCGCAAGCCGGTACACGTCCGTCTTGTAGACGTCCTTGAGCAGCGCGAAGCCCCCCGCCATGTCGCCGTAGAGCGTCGCGTAGCCCACGGAGAGCTCGCTCTTGTTCCCCGTCGCGAGCGGGAGCCAGCCGAACTTGTTCGACAGCGCCATGAGGACGACCCCGCGCACGCGCGCCTGGATGTTCTCCTCGGCGACGCCCCGCTCCGTTCCTGCGAAGGGCTCCGCGAGGGTGGACTCCACCGCCGCCACGACCGGCTCGACGGGGATCTCGACGTAGCGGACTCCCAGGCTCTCGGCCGTCAGGCGGGCGTCGGAGCGCGTGCCGGCGGACGAGAAGCGAGAGGGCATCGAGACGCACACGACCCGCTCGGGCCCGAGCGCCTCGGCCGCGAGCGCGGCGGTGAGCGCGGAGTCGACGCCTCCGGAGAGGCCGAGGACGACGTCGCTGAAGCCGTTCTTCTCGACGTAGTCGCGGAGCCCGAGCTCGATCGCGAGCCGCATCTGCTCGAGGTCGTCCAGGAGCGGCGCGACGACGGTCTCCGCGTGGCCGGCCGCCTCGCCGCCCGGGATCTCGACGACGGGCGGATCCGGCAGCTCGCGGAGCGCGCGCGCGAGCGAGCGCCGCCGGGCGTCGCGGAGGCGGTGCGCGACGGCCGTCGTCGTATCCACGTCGACGACGATGAGCGCCTCCTCGAAGGCCGGGCCGCGCGCGACGACCTCCCCGGCGTCGTCGAGGACGAGGCTGTGCCCGTCGAACACGAGCTCGTCCTGGGCGCCGACGGCGTTCACGTAGGCGATCCAGCAGGAGTTGTCGCGGGCTCGCGTCGCGAGCATCTGCTCGCGCTCGACGCCCTTGCCGAGGTGAAACGGGGACGCCGAGATGTTCGCGACGACATGGGCGCCGGCGAGCGCGAGATCGGTCGCCGGCGGACCCGGCTGCCAGATGTCCTCACAGACCGTCGGGCCGACGAGCGCGTCGCCGGCGCGGAGAAGGACGAGGTCGCGGCCCGACTGGAAGTAGCGGTCCTCGTCGAAGACGCCGTAGTTCGGGAGGAACTGCTTCCGGTACATCGCGCGAACCTCGCCGTCGACGCACACGGCGCACCCGTTGAAGAGGTCGCGGTCGAGGTGTGGCGTGCCCACGAGGGCGGCGATTCCGTCCGTCGCCGCGGCGATCTCGTCGAGCGTGCGGGCGGCAGCCCGCAGAAACCCCGGGCGGAGGAGGAGATCTTCGGGGGGATACCCGGTGACGACGAGCTCCGGAAAGAGCACGAGGTGGGCTCCGGCCGCTCTCGCCTCCGCAAGCCGCGCCAGCACCCGCTCGCGGTTCCCGTCGAGGTCGCCGACGACGGAGTTCATCTGCGCGAGGGCGAGTCGCATCGTCCGTAGACTACCAGTTTTCGCCCCAGAGGCGAATACTGGGAGAAACCGCAGGTCGCCGAGACATTGTTCTCTGCAAGACAAGCAATCGGGTCGGCCGAGCGCTCCGAGTGGACCCCGCTCTGGGCGCTGGCGCTAGCCGGGCTCGCGGCTGTCCCTCGTCGGCGGAGCTTTCTACCGGCGACGAGACATGCCCGCGTGAGCTCAGCCGCGCCCTC
>DATAAQ010000178.1:0-6804 GCA_036260055.1 Gaiellaceae bacterium
CGGGTCGCCAGCTGGCCGTGCTCGAGCGGCGAGCGCGGGCGGGCGGCGCCGACGACTGGCTTCTTCTCGGCGCGGCCTACCAGCGGGCGGGGCGGCCGCTCTCGGCGCGCGAGGCGTTCGTCCGCGCCGAGGAGCTCGCGCCCGAGGACCTCGGCGCGAGGGTGGCAGCGGCCGTCGGCCGCTTCGACAAGGACGACCCCTCGCTCGCGTTCTCCCGTCTCGGGCCGCTCGCGCGGGACCATCCGCGGGCGGGGATCGTGCGCTACCATCTCGGGCTCTGCCTCTCCTGGCTCGGTTCCGTCGAGGAGGCGCAGGAGCAGCTCCGCCTCGCCGACGGCGGAGGCTTCTACGGGACGGAAGCAAGACGCCTTCTTTCCCGTCTTGAAGCCGTAGGACCCTGACGACAAAAAGATGGGCCGTTCGGCCCATGGCGAACGTCCGGCAGGCATGCAAGAGTCGCGACGCACACGAGGGAGAGTCGGTACAGAGCGTTCGTTGACGGAAGCAGGAACCGCCACTACGGTCACAGGACGGGGGGGTTTCGGGTGGAGGAGCGGAAGGGGATTGGAGGAGCGGCGCTGATGCTCGAGCACGAGGACGCCAAGGCGCTCGTGCGGCAGGGCCAGGAGGCCGGTTTCCTCACGCACGAGGAGATCGCGCTCGCGCTCAACGACCTCGACCTGGAGCCCGTCCAGCTGGACGAGTTCTACCAGGCCCTCGAGGAGCTCCACATCGAGGTCCTCGAGACGGCGGCGGAGGAGGACCTCGACCTCGAGCCCGAGGTCCGGGAGATCTCCACCGACGCCCTCCAGCTCTTCCTCAAGGACATCGGCAAGGTCCCGCTCCTCACGGCCGCCCAGGAGGTCGAGCTCGCGAAGCGGATCGAGCGCGGCGACCACCGCGCGAAGCAGAAGATGGTCGAGTCCAACCTGCGGCTCGTCGTCTCCATCGCGAAGAACTACCGCAACCAGGGCCTGCCCTTCCTCGACCTGATCCAGGAGGGCACGATCGGGCTCGTCCGCGCCGCCGAGAAGTTCGACTACCGCAAGGGCTTCAAGTTCTCGACGTACGCGACGTGGTGGATCCGCCAGGCCGTGGCGCGCGCGCTCGCGGACAAGGCCCGAACGATCCGCATGCCCGTGCACGTCGTCGAGAAGCTGAACAAGATCGGCCGCACGGAGCGCAAGCTCCTCGGCGAGCTCGGCCGCGAGCCGACCGTCGACGAGGTCGCGCGCGAGCTCGAGATCGACATCGAGGAGGTCGAGCAGATCCGCCGGAGCGCGCAGGCCCCGATCTCGCTCGAGAAGCCCGTCGGCGACGAGGAGGAGTCCGAGTTCGGGCACTCCTCGCCGACGACAACATCTCGCTCCCCGACGAGGCCGCCGAGACGACGCTCCGCAAGGAGACGCTCAAGCACATCCTGGGGTCGCTCTCCCTGCGCGAGCGGCGCGTCCTCGAGCTCCGCTACGGGCTCGACGGGCAGCACCCGCGCACGCTGGATGAGGTGGGGCGGACGTTCAACGTCACGCGCGAGCGCGTCCGCCAGATCGAGAACCAGAGCCTCAAGAAGCTGCAGGCGCTCGCCGAGTCGCAGAAGCTCCGCGACGTCGCCGCCTAGCGGCGGGGACTCGACCCGCGCGACTCGCTCCCGGGCCGAACGCCCGGCACTAGACTCCGGGCCCGTGAGCGAGCGGCCGCCCGCCGAGTGGCTCGAGGAGCTCTTCGAGTGGCTCCGGATTCCGAGCGTCAGCGCCGACCCGGCGCACGCCGACGACGTCCGCCGTGCCGGCGAGTGGCTCTGCGAGTTCGTCCGCGCGGCCGGGGGCGAGGCGGAGCTCCGGCCGACCCCGGCGATGCCGCTCGCGCTCGGCGAGATCGCGGCTTCCCGCGACGGCAGGGACGCTCCCACCGTGTTGCTCTACGGTCACTTCGACGTCCAGCCGCCCGCTCCGCTCGACCTGTGGGAGTCGCCGCCGTTCGAGCCGGAGGTCCGCGACGGCTACCTCTACGGCCGGGGCGCCGCGGACGACAAGGGCAACGCCTACCTGCTCCTGAAGGCGGCGCAGGAGCTTGCGCGCGAGGGCGGGCTCCCCGTGAACGTGCGTATCGCCTTCGACGGCGAGGAGGAGATCGGCGGGCACTCGATCGTCGACTTCCTCGCGGACGACGACGCCGGCGCGGACGCCTGCCTCATCTTCGACAGCTCGATGCCCCGCCCCGACACGCCGGCGTTCGACCTCGGGACACGGGGGCTCGTCTACTTCCACGTGCGGGTGCGAACCGGGGAGGCCGACCTGCACTCGGGATTCTTCGGCGGCGCCGCCCTGAACGCGGTGCACGCGCTGACGCGCGTGCTCGACGCGGTGGTCGCCGTCCCGGAGGAGCTCCGGGCAGGCGTGGTCCCGCCCACGGAGGAGGAGGTTCTCTCGTGGCAGGAGCTCGACCGGGGCGCGGACGTGCTCGCCGCGGCCGGAGCGGCTCCCCTGGACGCCGACGCCGGCGAGGAGTTCTACGCCCGCACGTTCACCGCGCCGGCCGTCGACGTGAACGGGATTCGCGGCGGCGAGCCGGACCTCCAGAAGACGGTGCTCCCCGTCGCCGCCGAGGCGAACGTCTCCATCCGGCTGGCGCCGGGACAGGACGTCGACGAGATCGCCGCCGCCTTCGAGCGCCTGCTCCGCGACGCCGCGCCCGCCGGCGCGGAGCTGGACGTGGAGCGGTGGTCGTCCGCACGGCCGGGACTGATCCCGCCGGACACTCCGGCCGTCCAGCTCGCGCAGGCGGCGTTCGAGCGCGTGCTCGGGCGGCGTCCCCTGCTGCTGCGAAGCGGCGGCACGCTCCCGATCGTGCCGGCGCTGGCGGACAGGGGGATCCCGACGATCCTGAGCGGCTTCGCCCTGCCGGGGGCGAACATCCACTCGCCGAACGAGCGCCTGCTCGAGCGGTACCTCCCGCTCGGCGTCGCGGCCGCGCGCGAGACGCTACTCGCCTTCGCGCGCCTCCCGCGCTAGCCGACGCGGGCGACGGCGGCCTCGCCGTGCGTATGCCCGTGCTCTGGGACGAGCCACTCGTGTCCGAAGCGGCGCATCTCGTCGATGATGGGCAGGAGCGCCTGGCCCTTCTCGGTCAGCTCGTACTCGACGCGCCGGCGACCGCTCCGCCGCAGGACGAGCTCCTCCTCCTCGAGCGCGCGCAGCCGCTCGGAGAGGGTGCGCGGGCTGATGCCCGGGCAGGAGCGCTCGAGCTCGGAGAAGCGGCGCGACCCTTCGGAGAGGTCGTGGACGATGACGGCGGTCCACTTCGAGCCGATGATGTCGGCGGTGCAGGCGACGGAGCACTGCTCGTCGTGGACCGGCCTCATCGTTCGCATGCGCTCATTGTACTCCGGCCGCGGGCTGGCCCCGGACGTCCGTCGCGTGGAGCCCCGCCAGGGTTCAGTCCCAGGGCGGCGGATTGTGCGTCCAGCGGCCGCCCAGCATCGTCGCCACCACCCGAACGTCCCCCAGCTCCTCCAGAGCGCACGTGACCGGGTCGCGGTCGAGGACGACGAGGTCGGCGAGGTATCCCGGAAGGAGCCGGCCGCGCCGGCGCTCGTCCCCGCTCAGCCAGGCAGGCGTCACGCACGTGGCGTGGAGCGCCTCGTCGACCGCGAGCCGCTGCTCCCCGTGCCAGGCGTCGCGCTCGTCGAGCGTGCGGAGGACTCCGGCTCTGATGCCGAGCAGCGGGTCGAGCTCCTCGATGGGCGCGTCCGAGCCGTTCGCGAGCAGCGCACCGCTCGTGAGGAGCGAGCGGAACGCGTACGCCCCCTCCGTCTTGCCGGTCCAGAAGCGGTCGGCCAGGTCGCGGTCCGAGGGCGCGTGGCTGAACTGCACGGAGGCGGCGACGCCGAGCCCGGCGAAGCGGGGGAGGTCCGAGCCGGCGAGGAGCTGGGCATGCTCGATCCGCTGCCGTAGCCCGCGCGGCTCCCAGTCGGCCCGGGTCGCCTCGAAGGCGTCCAGGGCGCGGCGGTTGGCGAGGTCCCCGATCGCGTGCACCGCCACCGGGAAGCCGGCGCGGGCGCTTCGCCGCACGATCTCCTCGAACTCGTGGTAGCCGGTGATCTCGACGCCGCCGCCGTCGAGCATCAGCGCCGTCCCGGAGCCGAGCGTCCCGTCGAGGAACGCCTTGATGTAGCCGACGCGGAGGAGGTCGTCGCCGAAGCCCGAGGCGAGGCCGAGGTCCTCGAGCGCGGCGAGCTGCTCGTGCGGCAGGGACTGCCACACGCGCAGCGTCAGGGTCTGCTCGTCCCGCAGCCGCTGGAAGAGCGGGAGCGCGCCGAGCCAGCCGTCCTTGTCGTGCACCGCCGTCACGCCCCGCGAGGCCGCGAGCCGAAGTCCCGCCCGCATGGCGTCGAGCCACTCCTCGGGCGAGGTCTCGCCGTAGACGAAGCGGGCGCGGAACTGCCAGGCGGACTCCTCGCGCAGGACACCCGTCGGCTCGCCGCGCTCGTCGACCTCGACGACGCCGCCGCGGACGGCGAGGTCCCCGTCGACGCGGGCCAGGGCGGCGGAGTTGAGCCAGAGGCTGTGCCCGTCCTTCGCCATGAGGGCCACGGGGATCTCCCCGGTGACGACGTCGAGCGCCTCCTTCGTCGGCTCCACGGGGGGCGACCAGTCGCCGCTCCGCCAGCCGGTTCCCCGGATCCAGCCTCCGGGCGAGGCCTCGCCGGCCGCCTCGGCGACGAGCCCGACCGCCTCCTCGAGGCTCGCCGTCCCCTCCAGCCGCACCTGGCGCTGCGCGATCGACCACTGCATGAAGTGGACGTGCGAGTCGGTGAAGCCGGGAAGCACGCAGCGCCCCCCGAGGTCGACGCGGTCGGGGCTCGCGAGCTCGCGCTCGTGGGTGCCGACGCCGCCCGCGATGCGCTCGCCCGCGATCGCGAGCGCGTGCGCGGTCGGCAGGCGCGGATCGAGCGTCCGGACGACGCCGTTCTCGAGGATCACGCGACCATCTCCCCGCAAACATAGAGGCTGCCGCCCCGCACGTCGCTCTCCGGGAGCAGGCGGTGCCGCTGCACGTCGTGGGGGCCGAGGAGGTGGAGGACCTCGTCGCCCCGCGCCGTCAGGAGCTCGGCGACGAAACGCCGATGGCAGCGCCACCAGAGCGTCTCGGCGCAGAGGAAGCAGGGCGCCGGCTCCGCGAGCGCGGCCGCGAGGGCCTCCTGCCAGGCGTCGGTTCCCATGCGGGCCGCGTAGCTGCGGAACGCGGGCTCCCGCAGGCAGCCGAACCGCTCCTCGCCGGGCTCGCCGCTGCGCCTGCCGCCGAGCTCGACCGCGTGGACGTAGCCGATGCCTGCCTCGGCGAGCGTCGCCGAGAGGGCGGCGCCGTCGAACTGCGGGTTGCGCCGGGAGCGGGGGAAGCGGCGGACGTCGACGAGCGTCTCGACGCCGGCCGCCGCGAGCGCCTCCAGGAGCTCCGCGGCCGGCCGGGTCCCGTGCCCGATCGTCCAGACCCGCATCCGGCAATTCAAGCGGCTGCTCCGACCGTCGGCCTCGGCGTACGCGTGCAAGAATCCGGCCACGACGGGCCCCCGTATGGAGAGACGATGACCCGCATCGCCCTCGTCGTCCTCGCGGCGCTCGTCCTCGTGCCCGCCGTCGCGGCCTGCGGCTCCGGCGACGACGGGGATCAGGGGGCGGGAGGAGGGGGCGGCGACGCCTCGACCGTCGAGATCGTCGGAACGGAGTTCGCCCTCGACCCCGCGAGGGTCGAGGTGGATGCGCCGGGCACCTACACGTTCGTCTTCCGGAACGAGGGGGGCACCGTGCACGCGCTCGAGGTCGACGGCCACGGGGTCGAGGAGGAGACGGAGGAGATCGGGGCCGGCGAGACCGCCGAGCTGACCGTCGAGCTCGCCGAAGCGGGCGAGTACGAGCTCTACTGCCCCGTCGGGAACCACAGGGACCAGGGGATGGAGGGAACCCTGGTCGTCGGCGCCGCGGGCACGACGACGCACGAGACGACGACCGGCGACGACGACGACTCGGGCGGCTCGGGGGACGACGACAGCGACTACCGCTACTAGGGCGGTTTCACCGCTTCGCGGCCGGGAATCGTCTCCTGACAAGGAGGCGATACAGATGCTCGAGACGTACTCGCAGGAAGAGCTGACCCCGCTCGTCGGGCACGAGGTCGTGGACGTCAACGGAAGCTCCGTCGGCTACGTCGACCTCCTCTTCGTCGACGACACGACGGGGCGGCCGGAATGGATCGGTCTCTGGAACGGCGTGTGGGGGACGCGGCCGCGCGTTCTCGTACCGCTCCGCGGGATCGAGCTCGTCGAGGACGAGCTACGGCTGCCCTGGAGCGCCGACGTCCTCAAGGGCGCGCCGACCTACGACGACGAGGACGACCGCGGCCTCTTCGACGACAGCGATGCCGTCGGCATCTCCCCGGAGAAGGAGCGGGAGGCCTACGCCCACTACGGGATCGAGCCGTTGGCCGGCGGTGCCGACGACCGCTCGCGT
The DNA here is from genome assembly GCA_036260055.1 of Gaiellaceae bacterium. Lineage (GTDB taxonomy): Bacteria > Actinomycetota > Thermoleophilia > Gaiellales > Gaiellaceae > DASQWP01. The sequence continues at coordinate 6,507 of DATAAQ010000178.1, forward strand.
GCACGGCTACGGGCGCTCGTCATCGACGTCCGCGCGCCGGGCGCGACGCGCGGCTAGGGCCTAGCGGGCGCAGCACCACTCGACCACGCGGGGGAAGGGGCCGCCGCCCTCGCCGCCGGGATCGAACTCCCGCCGGACGTCGGCGACGGCCACGATCCTGCGGACGCCGGGGAGGCGGAGGAAGAGCCACTGGTCGGCGTCGGGCCAGCCGACCAGGAGCCAGCGGCGGTCGGGGGACCAGACGACCTCCTGGAGTCTGCCCTCGGTGCTCTGGAGGGTTCGGGCGCGGCGTCCGTCG
>DATAAQ010000179.1:0-3241 GCA_036260055.1 Gaiellaceae bacterium
GCGAAACGCCGCCGCGGCGCCGTAACGGCGGACGCGTCGGGCGTGACTGGACGACGACGTGGCGATCCCCGAGGCGAAAGCGGCGACCGCGCGGGTGCTCCCACTCGAACGGCGCGTCGCGCTCGTGACCGGAAGCTCCCGCGGACTCGGCAGCGCCGTCGCCCGGCGACTCGCCGCCGACGGCCTCACAGTGGCCGTGAACGACGCGCGAGGCGACCCGCGGGCGCTCGAGCTCGTCGCCGCGATCCGCGAGGACGGGGGCGTCGCCGAGGCCTTCGCGGCCGACGTCACCGACGACCGTGAGGCTCCGGACCTCGTCGCGCGTGTCGCGGCCGCGCTCGGACCGGTGGACGTGCTCGTGCTCAACGCCACCGGGCCGCAGCCCGAAGCGCCGCTCGCAGAGGTCGCGTGGAGCGACCATCTCGCCCAGCTCGACTTCTTCGTGAAGAGCCCCGTGCTCCTCGGCCGCGCCGTCGTCCCGGGGATGCGGGCGCGGCGGTTCGGCCGCATCGTCCAGATCGACTCCGACGTCGTCGACCGTCCACCTCCCGGCAGATCGGCGTACGCGACCGCGAAGAGCGCGCAGATCGGCCTGACGCGCAGCTGGGCGCGCGAGCTTGCGCCCTTCGGGATCACTGTCAACACCGTCGCGCCGGGCTTCGTTCCGGTCGAGCGCCACGCCGACGTCCCGGACGCCGTCAGGGGCGCTTACCTCGCGTCCGTGCCCGCCGGACGAATGGGGACGCGCGAGGACGTCGCCAACGCCGTCAGCTTCTTCGCGTCGGACGAGGCGGGATTCGTCACCGGCCAGCGCCTCGTCGTCGACGGCGGGCGCGGGCTGGCGGGCTGACACGGCGCGGCCGCACGGGCCTCCCGTAGCATCCGCGCGTGCCGGAGCGGGTGCTGACGACGCGCGAGCTCAACCGTGCCCTGCTCGCGCGCCAGCTCCTCCTCGAGCGCTCCCGTCTCCCGCTCCACCGAGCGCTCGAGCAGGTCGCCGGCCTCCAGGCGCAGTACGCGCCCTCCCCCTACGTCGCGCTCTGGGGGCGGCTCGAGGGGTTCGCGCTCGCCGACCTGACCCGGGCGCTCGAGCGCCGCAGCGCCGTCCAGGGGACGCTCATGCGGACGACCATCCACATCGTCTCGGCCCGCGACTACGGCCTCTTCGCCGCCGGGACGCGCTCGGGCCGCCGTGACGCCTGGATGCGCGCCGGGCGCAGGCACCTCGCGGACGTCGACATCGAGGCGGCGGCCGCGCTCGTGCACGACGCGCTCGGTCAGGACGTCAAGCACCGGAGCGAGCTGGTGGAGCTTCTCCGGCCGCTCGACGCAGGCGGCGGCAGCACTCTCTGGAACGTCGTCGGGGCGTGGACGGACCTCGTGCGCGTGCCGCCGGCGGGGACGTGGGAGCACCGCCGCGCGGACCTCTTCGCGACCGCGGAGGCCTGGCTCGGTCCGGTCGAGGCGAGCGAGGAGGAGGGGCTCGCGCACCTCCTCCGCCGCTACTTGGGCGGCTTCGGGCCGGCGCCCCTCGCCGACGCCGCGAACTGGGCCGGCGTCGCGGTCGGGGCGCTCCGGGCGGCGGCGCAGCGGCTGCGCCTCCGCAGGTTCCGAGACGGGGAGGGCAGGGAGCTCCTCGACCTGCCCCGGGCCTCGCTTCCCCCGTCCGGCGCCGAGGCGCCCCCCCGCTTCCTGCCGACGTGGGACGCGACGCTCCTCGCGCACGCGCGGCGCACGGCCATCCTGCCCGAGAGCTTCCGGCCGCTCGTCTTCAACACGAAGACGCCCCACTCGCTTTCCACCTTCCTCGTGGACGGCGCGGTCGCCGGAGCCTGGCGCGTCGAGCGGGCGGCGAAGAAGGCGACCCTCGTGCTCGAGCCGTTCGAGCGTCTCCCCGCCGGCTCGACGGCGCCGCTCCGCGAGGAGGCCGAGCGGCTCGTTCGCTTCGTTGAGGCGGATGCGTCGGCGCACTCCGTCCGGACGCGGCCGGGCTGAGCGCGAGCCTCGCGGGCCGCGCCGAGAGAGCGTCGATCCGTCCACAGGGCACGCAGCCGTGCGGTCTGGCGAGGGACCCGGCCCGTTCGGCCACTGGTGACCGTGGCCGTCGCCCGGTATCCCGGTCGTGCACCCGACCGGAAGGAGCTTCATGGAGACCACACGTGTGCGCGCCCTGGCCGCCGTGCTGGCCGCGGGCGCCGTCGCCGGAATCGCCGGCACGGCCGTCGCCCTCGGCGGGGCGGAAGCCGACGCCGACGTCATCCACGCCTGCCGGCATCCCAACGGCGGCTGGCTGAGGGCCGTGACGGCCGAGGGAAGCTGTCGGCCGCGCGAGCAGGCCCTCTCGTGGAACGTCCAGGGCCCGAAGGGGGAGCCCGGCCCCGAGGGCCCGCCCGGGCCGAAGGGCGACCCCGGGCCGGGCCTGACCGCCCTCGACGACCTCGAGGGTGTGCCGTGCACGCCCGACGGCGGCGGCTCCGGCCGGATCGAGCTCGACTTCGCCGGGGACGACACCGTCCTCTTCCGCTGCGTCGCCGCGGCCGAGCCCCCGCCCGAGCCGGCGTCGACGCTCGTCCTGAACGAGGTCGACTACGACCAGCCCGGGACCGACGCGGACGGCTTCGTCGAGATCCGCAACGCCGGCGACGGGCCGGTCGAGCTCGCGGGCATCGCGCTCGTCTTCGTCGACGGAGCGGACTTGGGCGAGTACCGGCGGGAGGAGCTCGGCGGCACGCTCGAGCCCGGCGGCTACCTCGTCGTCGCCGCGGACGCGCAGAACGGCGCGCCGGACGGGCTGGCGCTCGTCGACACGAGTGCCGGGACGCTCCTCGACGCCTTCTCCTACGAGGGAGCGATCACGAACGCGGTCGTCGGGGGCTCGACGTTCAGCCTCGTCGAGGGCACCGCCCTCCCGGCCGACGTCGCGGATTCGAATGCCGTCGACGGCTCGCTCAGCCGCATCCCGGACGGCCGGGACACGGACGACGCCTCCTCGGACTGGGCCTTCACGACGACGCGGACCCCCGGCGCGGAGAACCTCCTCACGCCCGGAAGCTGAGCGGGAGGCGAGCGGGGCGGCGGCGTCGCGCCGCCCCCGCTCTCGCGACGTCTCGCGCCTGCGGGAGGCGGGAAGGATCCTGCCGTGAACCTTCCCGTCGTTCCGCCCGTTCCGCCGATGCTCGCCCGGCTCGCGCGCAAGCTCCCCGTCGACGGGTTCCTCTACGAGCCGAAGTGGGACGGCTTC
>DATAAQ010000180.1:0-4687 GCA_036260055.1 Gaiellaceae bacterium
CCGCCGCCGTCTCGCGGCATTTCGAGGGAGTCAGGGCGCTCGAGGGAGTGACGCTCGAGCTGCGCCGAAACGAGGTCGTCGGGCTCATCGGCCCGAACGGCGCGGGCAAGACGACGCTCGTGAACCTCCTCACGGGCTTCGACTTCCCGAGCGCCGGGACGGTGGAGCTCGAGGGTGCGGACATCACGCGCTGGCCGCCGCACCGGCGCTCGCGCGCCGGGCTCGCCCGCACGTTCCAGCAGGGGCACGTGTTCCGGGGGCTCAGCGTCCGCGAGAACGTCGAGGTGAGCGCGCTCGGCGCCGGCGCCCGCGCGAGGGAGGCCCGCCGCCGATCTGCCGAGCTCCTGGACGCGCTCGGGCTCGCGCGGCGCGCCGACGAGCCGGCGGGCGTCCTCCCCCACGGCGACGAACGCCTGCTCGGCGTCGCCAGGGCGCTCGCAAGCGAGCCGCGCTTCCTCCTCCTGGACGAGCCGGCCGCCGGCCTCCACGAGGGCGAGGTGGCCGAGTTCGCCGGGGTCGTCCGGCGCGTCCGTGACGAGCGTGAGGCCGGAGTGCTCCTGATCGACCACAACATCGGGCTGATCATGGGCGTCTGTGACCGGATCCACGTGCTCGACCAGGGAAGGACGCTGGCGGAGGGGTCGCCCGCCGAGGTCCGCCGGAACGTCGACGTGACCGCCGCCTACCTCGGCCGGCGGGCGGCGGGGGACGGGGGATGAGCGAGCGGGCGGCCCCGCTGCTCGAGGTCGCCGGCCTCGAGGTTCGCTACGGGCGCGTAGCCGCCGTGCGCGACCTCTCCTTCGCGGTCGGGCGGGGCGAGGCGGTCGCGCTCGTCGGGCCGAACGGGGCCGGCAAGTCGACGACCTTGCACGCGGTCATGGGGCTCGTCCGCCCGGCCCGCGGGGACGTCCGTCTGGGCGGGAGGTCGATCGCCGGCCTCGCGCCGGAGGCCGTCGCCCGCTCCGGGATCGCGCTCGTGCCCGAAGGGCGGCACGTCTTCCCGCACTTCACGGTCGAGGAGAACCTCCGGCTCGGGCTCGTCGCGCGGCGGGCGCACGACGGCGTCGCCGACGACCTCCGGCGGGTCTACCGGCTCTTCCCGGCCGTGGAGGAGTTCCGTGGGCGTCCCGCCGGGCTCCTCTCCGGCGGCCAGCAGCAGCAGCTCGCGATCGCCCGCGGGCTCCTCGCCGCCCCGGACGTCCTCCTCCTCGACGAGCCGTCGCTGGGTCTCGCGCCGACCGTCGTCGACGCGGTCTTCGAGACGCTGGCCGAGGTGCGGGCGGGGGGCGTCACGGTCGTCCTCGTCGAGCAGCGGGCGCAGCTCGCCGCTGCGTTCGCCGACCGCACGCATGTGCTCGCCAACGGAGAGCTGCGGCTGACGCTCGGGCCGGGCGACGCGGAGGACACCGACCTCCTGACGCAGGCGTACTTCGGGTCGTGAGGGTGAGCCCGTGAACGCGCTCCAGACGGTCGTCGACGCGGTCGCGCTCGGCTCGCTCTTCGCCCTCGTCGCCATGGGGATCGCGCTCATCTTCGGCGTCATGCGCCTCGTCAACTTCGCGCACGGGGAGCTCCTCACCGCCGGCGCGTACGCGCTCTTCCTGACGACCGAGCTCCCGCTCGCGGTCTCCATTGCCGTCCTCTTCGCGACGGTGATCGCGTTCGCGCTCGCGACGGAGGTGGCCGTCCGCCCGCTGCGGGCCGCCTCCCCGGCGGCGATGCTCGTGACGACGTTCGCGCTGAGCTTCCTGCTCCAGAGCGTCTTCCTCCTCGTCTGGGGCTCGCAGGGGGACAACGCGGGCATCCTCCCCGAGCTGAACCGCGCGGCGGACGTGGGAGGCCTCCGCATCCGCTGGGTGACGGTCGCGTCCATCGGGGTCGGCGCGCTCCTCCTCGTGGGCACCGCACTGCTCCTCAACCGGACGACGATCGGGCTCGAGATGCGCGCGGCCGCCCACGATTTCCGGACGGCGCGCCTCCTCGGGGTGCGGACGAACAGGGTCATCCGCTTCGCCTTCCTCCTCGCCGGCGTGCTCGCGGCCGCCGCGACGCTCATGCTCGTCGTCCAGCGTCCGCTCGTCACGCCGGTGTACGGCTTCCAGCTCGTCATCCCGGCGCTCGTCGGCGTCGTCGTCGGCGGTCTCGACCGTCTCACGAGCGCGACGCTCGGGGGCTTCGCCGTCGGCTTCGGGACGTCGGTGCTCGGCGACGTGCTGCCGTCGGACGGACGCGTCTTCCTGCCGTCGGTCGTGTTCGCCCTCGTGATCGTCGTGCTCCTGGCGCGTCCGAGCGGCCTCTTCACCCGTGCGCGGACGGTGGTCGAGCGGGTGTGAGCCGCGTGCGCGGGATCTCGGAGCTGGCGGGACCGGTGCTCCTGCTCGCCCTCGTCGCGCTCGCCGGCAGCGTCGCGTCGCGCTCGGTCGCGCTCGAGTTTCGCTCGGCGCTCGTGTCGGCGACGATCGTGATCGCCCTCTACGTCTTCGTCGGGAACTCCGGCGTCGTCTCCTTCGGGCACGTGAGCTTCGTCGCCGTCGGCGCCTTCGCGGCCGGCCTGGTCAGCGTCCCGGAAGCGCTCAAGCTCTCGGTCAGCCCGGAGCTCTACCCGTTCATCGCCCGCGCGGAGGTGGGCAACGCCGCGTCGCTCGCCATCGCCGCCGCCGTCGGCGGCGTCTACGCCTTCCTCGTCGGCGTCCCGCTCATGCGCCTCTCGGGCCTCGCGGCCGGCATCGCGACCTTCGCGGTGCTCGAGATCACCCACAACGTGCTCCGCAACTGGCCCCGCATCGGCCCGGGTGCGAAGACGCTCTCGCTCGTCCCCGAGACGAGCGGGTTCCTCCAGGTGACGATCGGGGCCGTCGCGGTCGCTGTGATCGCCTTCGCCTACCAGCGGAGCCGGCCGGGGCGGCTGCTCCGGGCGGCGCGCGAGGACCCGGCCGCGGCGCAGGGGAGCGGGGTCAACATCCACCGCCAGCGGCTCGTCGCCTTCACGCTGAGCGGCGCCCTCGCGGGCTTCGGCGGCGGCCTGCTCGTCCATCTCCTCGGCTCGATCACGACCGAGCAGGTCTACCTCGACCTCACCTTCATCACGCTCGCGATGCTCATCATCGGAGGCGTCTCGAGCCTCTGGGGCGCCGTCGTGGGCGCCCTTCTCGTCAGCGGTTTGAACTCGTTCCTCGCCGAGGCCGAGAAGGGCATCGGCGGCCTGGACTTGCCCACGGGCGCGCGGCTCGTCACCCTGGGGACGCTCATGGCGGCCGTCCTTCTCTTCCGCCCCGGCGGGATCGTCTCCCGCGCGCAGGCGCCGCGCGTCTCGCCGGCCCTCGCCCGCCGGCTCGCGTCCCTGCGCCCCTTCGCGCGCGAGCGGGCGTCGTGAGGGTGTGCGTCGTCGGCTGCGGCGCGGTCGGAAGCCTCTTCGCCGCGAACCTCGCCCGTCTCGACGACCTCGAGGTCTGGGCGTACGACCTCGCCGCCGAGCATGTCGGTGCGATCAACGAGCAGGGCCTTCGGCTCTCGGGTGTCGCCGACGTCGTCGGCCGGCCGCGAGCGACGACCGAAGCGGGAGAGTTGCCGCCCTGCGACTTCGGGATCGTGGCGACGAAGAGCATGCACACCGACGCGGCCATGGGCGCGGTCGCGCCCGCGCTCGCGGAGGCGTCGGTCTGCTCCGTGCAGAACGGCGTCGGCAACGAGGAGACGATCGCGGGCCACGTGGCACGCGTCATCCGCGGAACGACGTTTCCCGCCGGCCGGATCATCGCGCCCGGCCACGTCCACTGGGACGTCGCCGGAGAGACGACCATCGGCCCGTTCGAGCCGAGCCCGGCGCCGCTCGAGGACGTCGAGCGGCTCGCGGACGCGTGCACGCGAGCGGGGATGCCCACGAACGCGGTCGCGGACGCCCGCGGCCCCCAGTGGCGCAAGCTCCTCTTCAACGCCGCGACCAACCCGGTCGGGGCCCTCACCGGCCTGACGCACGGTCAGGTCTGCGAGCGGGCGGGGCTCCGGCGCCTGGTGAGCGCGCTCGTCGACGAGGGGAAGGCGGTCGCGGCGGCGCAGGGGATCGAGCTCGACGCCGACCCCGAGGAGCTGATCGACTACGCCGCGCGGCCGGACGTCGCCTACGGGCACAAGGCGAGCATGCTCCAGGACGTCGAGGCCCGCCGGGAGACGGAGATCGACTACCTGAACGGCGGTATCGTCCGCTTCGGGCAGGAGCGAGGAGTGGCGACGCCGCTGAACGAGGCGGCCGTCGCGCTCGTCAAGGGACTGGAGGAGTCATGGCGGCGGTGAACGCGGAAGTCGAGCGGCGCTACGCGAACGTCCGAGCCGCGCTCGCGGACGAGGGCCTCGACGCGGCCGTCGTCGCCGGCAACGAGTACACGGGCTTCGAGGGCGCCGTCACGTACGTGTCGGGCTTCACGATCGTCCACCGCTACGCCTACGTCCTCCTCCCCCTCGAGGGCGAGCCGACGATGGTGTTCCCGTCGGAGGCGCGCTACGTGGGCGAGCACGGGACGACCTGGATCGAGGAGCAGGTGTTCGTCGACAACCCGGGCGCCTGGCTGGCCGACCGGTTGCGCGGGCAGCGGGTCGGAGTCTACGGGCTCGAGTACGTGATGACGGTCCGCGACTACCGCGCGCTCGAGGGCGCGGCCGAGCTCGTCCCCTGGGATGTCGAGTTCGACCT
>DATAAQ010000181.1:0-9964 GCA_036260055.1 Gaiellaceae bacterium
CGCGAGCCCGCCCACCTCGTCGGCGGTCTCCTGGATCTCTTCGGTGCTCCGCGCGGCGACGGCGACGGTCGCGCCCGCGGCGGCGAGCTCGAGCGCGACGTTGCGGCCGATCCCGCGCCCGCCTCCGGTGACGAGAGCGACTTCCCCATCGAGCTCGCGGTTGGGAGTCGCGGACACGCCGCCATCCTAGGCACTCCGCCCCGCGAGCCGTACGCTTGCCCCGTGCGGGTCGCCGGCGTGGACGGCACGAGGGGCGGCTGGGTCGCGATCGTCCTCGACGACGGCGTCTTCGCCGCCGATCACGTCGTCCGGCCTGTCGAGGCGCCCTTCGACGAGCTGGCCGACGCCGACGTCGTCGCGATCGACGTCCCCATCGGCTTCGGGCCCCGCGAGGCGGACGTCGCCGCCCGCCGCTTCCTCGCCGGCGCCGCGAGCACGGTCTTCACGACGCCGCCGCGCGAGATCCTGGAGGCGCCGTTCAAGCCCGGTCTCGGCGTCTCCGCGCAGGCGCACGCGCTGGGGCGCCGCGTCCTCCACGTCACGCGGCTCGCCCGCTCGGATCCACGCCTTCGCGAGGTCCATCCCGAGGTCTCCTTCCGGGCGCTGAACGGCGGTCGGCCGCTCAGGCACCGCAAGAAGTCAGCCGGCGGCGCGCTCGAGCGGCTCGCGCTGCTCCGCCGGCACGGGATCGAGCTCGAGCGCCTCGTTCCGGCCGCCTCGGCGCCCGTCGACGACGTCCTCGACGCGGCCGCCGCCGCGTGGAGCGCGCACCGGATCGCCGCCGGGACGGCCCGTCCCCTCCCCGACCCGCCCGAGCGCGTGGACGGCCGCGCGATCGCGATCTGGTACTGACGTCAGGCGCCCTCCGCCACGACCGGGTTCGTGAGCGCGCCCACGCCCTCGATCTCCACCGTCACGGTGTCGCCGCGCGCGAGGAAGCGCGGCGGCGTGCGCGTGTAGCCGACGCCCGCCGGCGTCCCGGTCGCGATCAGGTCGCCCGGCTCGAGCGTGATCGCCTCGCTGGCGAAGGCGACGATCTCGCCGACGCCGAAGACCATGTGCGCCGTCGACGACTCCTGGAGCGCCTCGCCGTTCACGAGGCAGCGGATCGCGAGGCTCTGCGGGTCCGGGATCTCGGCCGCCGGCACGAGCTCGGGGCCGACGGGGCAGAACGTGTCGAGCGATTTCGCGCGCGTCCACTGGCCGTCGGCGAACTGCAGGTCGCGCGCCGTCACGTCGTTCACGCAGACGTAGCCCGCGACGTGGTCGAGGGCGTCGTCCACGCGGATCGCGCGGGCCCGGGCGCCGATGACGACGCCGAGCTCGGCCTCGTAGTCGACCTCCCGGGAGAGCGAGGGGAGCACGATCGCCTCCCCCGGCCCGATCGCGGCGCTCGGCCACTTGGCGAAGAGGAGCGGGCGGGGCGGCAGCTCGAGCCCCTGCTCCTCGGCGTGGTCCGAGTAGTTGAGCCCGACGCAGACGATCTTTCCGGGCCGCGCGATCGGCAGGGTCGGAGGCACGGGGCGGTCTTGACTTCTCTCCGCGAGGGTGGGATAACGCCGTGGAACCGGTTTCCTAGCGCGAGGAGGCAACGTACCATGGCGTCGAGCGACCGTCAAAGCAGCGGTCCGGGAGCAGCGGGCGGCGACGTATTCGGAACCCGCTTCACGCGGCGCCGCCTCCTCCACGGCGCTGCGGCTGCGGGGCTCACGCTCGGCGCCGGAGGCCTCCTCTCCGCGTGCGGCGGCGACGGCGACGAGACCGCCGGGCAGACGGGGACGACCGAGGGCGGCCCGAGCAGGGGCGGGCGCCTCCGCGTCGCCCACGTCGGCGCCGGCAAGGGCGAGTCCTTCAACCCCGCGCGCGGCTCCTCGTTCATCGACGCGTCCCGCTACTTCAACGTCTTCGACCCGTTGAGCCGCGTCGGCCCCACGCTCGAGGTCGAGCCGGGCCTCGCGCTCGAGTGGAACCCGAACGAGGACTCGACCCTCTGGGAGGTCAAGCTCCGGCCCGACGTCACGTGGCACGACGGCAAGCCGTTCACCGCCGACGACGTCATCTACACGTTGGGGCAGATGGGCGACGCGAAGCACGTCTCCCACGCGAGCGTCCTCAACATCAACCTCCGCGACGTCCGCAAGGTCGACGACCTCACGCTCGAGATCCCGCTCAAGAGCCCGAACGCGCGCCTCTTCGACTCCTTCGTCCAGCAGAACACGGTGATCGTGCAGGACGGCGCCACCGACTTCACGCGGCCGGTGGGCACCGGGCCGTTCATGTTCCAGTCCTTCACGGTCGGCGAGCGCAGCCTCTGCACCCGCAACCCGAACTACTGGGAGCAGGGCAAGCCGTACGTCGAGGAGTGGGAGGACATCTCGATCGACGACAACGCCGCCCGCCTGAACGCGCTGCTCGCCGGCGAGGTCGACATGATCAGCCAGATCCCCTTCGCGCAGGCGAAGCAGCAGCAGGAGCAGGGCGACATCCAGGTGATCGCCGCGGAGAGCCCGGCGCTCCAGGTGTTCCTCATGGCCGTCGACATCGCGCCCTTCGACGACGTTCGCGTGCGCCAGGCATTCCGGCTGATCGCCGACCGCCAGGCGCTCATCGACGGCGCTCTCTTCGGCTTCGGCACCGTCGGGAACGACCTCGCCGGGAAGGGGATGCCGTTCTACGCCGAGGACCTGCCCCCACGCGAGCAGGACCTCGACGAGGCCAGGGCGCTCCTCGCCGCGGCCGGACACGAGAACCTCACCGTGACGCTCCACACGTCGGACATCGTCCCCGGCTTCGTCGAGGCCGCGACGCTGTTCGCGCAGCAGGCTCAGGGCGCGGGCGTCACGGTGAACGTCAAGCGCGAGCCGGCGAACGCCTACTTCGACACGTCGCTCCTCTACACGAAGCTCGACTTCGCCCAGTCCTTCTGGACGTACTCGTCCATCCCGCTCTGGTACGAGCAGGCGCTCCTCTCGGACGCGGTCTGGAACGAGACGCACTGGCGCGACCCCGAGACGGACCGGCTCATCCGCCAGGCCCAGGGGGCACCCGACGAGGAGACGGCGGAGCAGCTCTGGCGCCAGATCCAGGAGACCCAGTACGAGGAGGGCGGCTACATCGTCTGGGCATACCAGCACCTCGTCGACGGCGCCGCCCAGAACGTGCAGGGGGTCGAGCCGAGCTCCTTCTTCAACCTCGGGGGCTGGAACTACCGCGACGTCTACCTGACGTGAGCGCGGGCGCGTCCGCCCGGCTCGAGCGGCCGCGGCCGGCCCCGTGACCGAGGTCGCCGCCCCCCGCGCGGCCGCCCGCGCGGCGCGCCGGCGCCGCCCGCTCCTCCGCTTCGTCGTCCGCCGCCTCGCCGCGGCGGTGGCGACGCTCTTCGTCGTCTCGATCCTCATCTTCGCCGGAACCGAGGTGCTGCCCGGGGATGCCGCGAGCGCCGTCCTCGGCCGCACGGCGACGCCCGAGCAGCTCGCCGAGATGCAGGAGCTGATGGGGCTCGACCGCCCGGCCCACGAGCGCTACCTCGACTGGCTCGGCGGCGTCCTCACGGGCGACCTCGGGAACTCCGCCGCCGGCTACGCGGCGGGTGGCGAGACGCCCATCTGGGACGACATCGCGCCCAGGGTCGGGAACTCGCTCGTGCTCGCCGGGGTGACCGCGCTCCTCATGGTGCCCCTCGCGCTCGTGCTGGGCGTCCTCGCGGCGGTGCGGGCCGGTCGGACGGTCGACCACGCGATCTCGGTCGGCTCGCTCGCGATCATCTCCCTTCCCGAGTTCATCATCGGCTCGCTCCTCATCCTCCTCTTCTTCTCCTGGCTCGACGTGCTCCCGCCCGTCTCGCTCGTCCCGCCGGGAGAGAGCGCGCTCTCGAGGCCGGAGGCGCTCGTCCTGCCGGTGCTCACCCTCCTCGGCGCGTCGCTCGCGGCCTCCATCCGCATGGTGCGCGCGGGGATGCTCGAGGCGCTGAACGCCGAGTACGTGACGATGGCGCGCCTCAACGGCTTCCGCGAGCGCGTCGTCGTGGCCCGCTACGCCCTCCGGAACGCGCTCGCCCCCAGCGTCCAGGTCTTCGCCCAGAACATCCAGTACCTGGTCGGGGGCATCGTCGTCACCGAGTACCTCTTCAGCTACCCGGGCCTCGGGAAGGAGCTCGTCGACGCCGTCGCGATCCGCGACGTCCGGGAGGTGCAGTCGGTGGCGCTCCTCGTCGCCGGCGTCTACGTCCTCCTCAACATCGTCGCCGACGTCCTCGTCGTGCTCCTCGTCCCCAAGCTCAGGACGCAGTCGTGAGCGGTCGCCTTCGCTTCGCCCGCACGCCGACGGGCGCGGTCGGCCTCGCTCTCCTCGTCGTCCTCGTGGGCGTCGCGCTCCTGGGCCCGCTCTTCGCACCGCACCCGCCGGACGAGCCCGTCGGCGTCCCCCTGACCGGGCCGGCGGAGGGCGCGCCGTTCGGCACCGACTTCCTCGGCCGCGACGTCCTCTCGCGGGCGCTCTGGGGCGGCCGCAGCGTGCTCGCCCTCGCGGGGCTCGCGACGCTGCTCGCCTACGCCGGCGGAATCCTCGTCGGCCTCGTCGCGGGTTACAGCCGCTCGCTCCTCGACCCCCTGCTCATGCGGGCGGCCGACGTCATGCTCTCCTTCCCGGCGATCCTCTTCCTGCTCGTGCTCGTGACGGGGGCGGGGACGAGCAAGACGGTGCTCGTCGTCGGCGTCGCGCTCGTCCAGATGCCGCTCGTCGCCCGGATCATCCGCGCGGCGACGCTCGAGCAATCGGTGCGCGGCTTCGTCGAGGCGGCGGTCGCCCGCGGCGAGAGCACGGCCGCGATCCTCCGGCGGGAGATCCTCCCGAACATCCTCGGGCCGATCATGGCCGACGCCGGCCTCCGCTTCACGTACGCGATCATCCTCGTCGCCTCCGTGAACTTCCTCGGCCTCGGGCTGCAGCCCCCGGCCGCGGACTGGGCGCTCATCATCAGCGAGAACCGGAACGGCCTGACGCTCAACCCCTACGTCATCCTCCTCCCGGCCGCGCTGATCGGCCTCCTCACGATCGCGGTGAACCTCGTCGGCGACTCGATCGCCCGAACCCTCGGCATCTCGACCGCGCGGCGGAGGCTCGTGCGATGAACGAGCCGGTCCTCCGGGTGGACGGCCTGCGCGTCGAGCTCGAGTCCGGCGAGGCGATCGTCGAGGACGTGAGCCTCGAGCTTCGCGCCGGCGAGGTGCTCGGGCTCGTCGGGGAGTCGGGGAGCGGGAAGACGACGACAGCCGTCGCGCTCCTCGGCTTCGCCCGGCGCGGCGCCCGGATCGCCGCCGGCGCGGTCGAGGTGGACGGCAAGAGCCTCACGGGGCGGGACGAGCGGATCGCGCGCGCGCTCCGCGGTCGGCTCGTCTCCTACGTCGCCCAGGACCCCGGCATCGCGCTCAACCCCTCTCTCCGGGTCGAGGACCTGATCGGCGACATGGTTCGCGAGCACGGCAAGGAGGCGGACGGCGAGAGCCCCGTGGTCGGCGCGCTCGCGAGCGTCCACCTGCCCAACGACCGCCCCTTCGCGCGCCGCTTCCCGCACCAGCTCTCCGGCGGACAGCAGCAGCGCGTCGCCATCGCGACGGCGCTCGTCTGCGAGCCGCGGGTCGTCGTCCTCGACGAGCCGACGACGGGGCTCGACGTCGTCACCCAGGCGCGCATCCTCGCGGAGATCGACCGCCTCCGTCGCGAGCGCGGCGTCGCGGTCGTCTACGTCTCCCACGACCTCGCCGTCGTCGCCTCGATCGCCGACCGGATCGCCGTCATGTACGCAGGGCGCGTCGTCGAGGAGGCGCCGACCGCCGTCCTCCTCGAGCGGCCGCGCCACCCCTACACGCGAGGGCTCCTGAGCTCCGTGCCCGACCTCTCAGCCGCGCCTCGTCCAGAGCATCCCCGGAGTCGCGGTCGGCGTCGGCGAGCGTCCCGAGGGCTGCGCGTTCGCGCCGCGCTGCCTGCAGCGGACGAGCGAGCGCTCACTCGTCGAGATGCCGCCGCTCGAGGACGTCGGCGGCGGCCAGCGCGTCCGCTGCTTCGAGTGGGAGCGGACGCCGCCGCTCGCCGCACACGAGCTCGCCGCGCCGCCCCCCGTCGAGCGGGAGACGCCGCTCCTCGCCGTCGAGGGTCTCCGAGCCGAGCACGGCAGCCGCCTCGACCCCGTCGTCGCCGCGGACGACGTCTCCTTCACGGTCGCGGCGGGGGAGTGCGTCGCCATCGTCGGCGAGTCGGGCAGCGGGAAGACGACGATCGCCCGCTGCATCGCGGGCCTGCACGCGCCCGCCGCGGGCCGCGTCCTCCTCGACGGGGTCCCGCTCGCCCCCCGGGCCGCGCGGCGCTCGCGCGAGGCGCGCCGCCGGATCCAGATCGTCTTCCAGAATCCGAACGACTCCCTCAACCCCCGCCACCGCGTCGGCGACGCGATCGCGCGCCCGGCGAGGATCCTGCGCGACCTGCGTCCCCGCGAGGCGAGGGCCGAGGCCGCGCGCCTCCTCGAGCGCGTCCGCCTGCCGGCGCGCCTCGCCGACCGCTATCCCGGCGAGCTCTCGGGCGGGGAGCGCCAGCGCGTCGCCGTCGCGCGCGCCCTCGCGGCCCAGCCGGATCTGATCGTCTGCGACGAGATCACCTCGGCCCTGGACGTCTCGGTGCAGGCGGCGGTGCTCGAGCTCCTGGCCGAGCTTCGCGCGGAGCTCCGGCTCGCGCTCCTCTTCATCACGCACGACCTCGGGGTCGTCGCCTCCGTCGCCGACCGCGTGCTCGTGCTCGAGAACGGCGTCGTCTGCGAGCACGGGCCCGTCTCGGCGCTCCTGCGCGCGCCCGAGCACGAGTACACCCGTCGCCTCGTCGCGGCCGCCCCGCGGCTCCCGCGCCTGCCGGAGGTCGCATGAGCGTCGTCGTCGTCACGGGCGCGGCCTCGGGGATCGGACGGGCGACGGCCGAGCGCCTCCTCCGGGACGGCCGCTCCGTCGTCGGCGTCGACCGCGACGCCGAGGGGCTCGCGACGCTGGCGCGAGACGGCTTCGCGGGCGTCGCCGGCGACGTCGTCGAGCGGGCGACGCACGAGCGCGCCGCGGACGCGGCCGCGGAGCTGGGGACGCTCGCCGGCTGGGTGAACGCGGCCGGGATCTGGGCGAAGACCCGCGCGCACGACTTCGCCGAGGAGGACGTCGACCGCGTGCTCGCCGTCAACCTGAAGGGCTCCATCCTCGGCTGCTCCGTCGCCTGCGCCCGCTTCGTCGCCGTCGGCGGCGGGGCGATCGTCAACGTCTCCTCGATCGAAGCCGTCGTCGCCTTCCCCGACGCGATCGCCTACGAGGCGTCGAAGGGCGGCATCGACGCGATCACCCGCCAGGTGGCCGTCGACTACGGGCCGGCGGGGATCCGCTGCAACGGCGTGCGGCCGGGCGCGATCATGACGCCGCTCGCCGACGTCTACCTCGACGCCTACGACGAGGACCGGGAGGCGATGCTGCAGTCGTGGCGCGACCTCAGCCCGCTCGGTCTCGTCGGCGAGCCGGAGGACGTCGCCGCCGTGATCGCGTTCCTCCTCTCCGACGAGGCCCGCTTCGTCTCCGGCACGCTCGTCGACGTGGACGCGGGCGCGACCGCCCGCTGCTTCCGCTACCCGCCCGCGCCCGACATCGGGACGGCGCCGTGAGCGTCCAGCCCGGAACCCGCCCGCCGCGCAACCGGCTCGAGGACGTCGCCCGGAGCGCCGGCGTCTCCAAGTCGATCGCCTCGCGCGTCCTGAACGGCGACCCCTCGCTCCTCGTCCGGCCGGAGACACGCGAGCGCGTCGTCAGGGCGGCTCGGGAGCTCGACTACCGCCCCCACGCCGCCGCCCGCGGTCTCAAGCGCGCCGAGACGGGCGCGCTCGGCCTCCTCGTCCCCCCGCTCACGAACCCCGTCTACGTGCGCATCATCCGCGCGGCCTTCGAGCGCGCGCTCGAGCGCGACTTCGTCGTCCTCCTCGTCGAGGACGTCGACGCGACGCAGGCGGAGCGGTCGTCGAGCCGCCTCGTCCAGACCGGGAGGGTGGACGGCCTCATGGTCGCCTCCGCCCGGCCGGGCCACCCGGTCGTCCGCTCCCTCCGCGACCACGGGATGCCGCACGTCTTCGTCAACCGCGGCGTCCCGGGGAGCGGGCGGAACGTCGTCGTGGACGAGGCGCGGGCGAGCGCCGCCGCCCTCGAGCACCTCTCCTCCCTCGGGCACCGCCGGATCGGCCACGTCGCCGGGCCGCGCGAGCTCGACACCGCGCGGCGGCGCACGGCCGGCTTCGTGGAGGCGGCCGCGGCCCACGGGCTCGAGATCGAGGTGGCCGAGGGAGACTTCGGGGAGAGCGGCGGCGCCGAGGCGGCCCGGGAGCTCCTCGAGCGCCGTCCCGGCCTGACGGCGCTCTACACCAGCACCCTGAGCCAGGCGGTCGGCGTCTACCACACGGCCTGGGAGCTCGGCCTCCGCGTGCCCGCCGACCTCTCGCTCGTCGGCTACGACGACATGCCCCTCGCCGAGTACCTGCGGCCGCCGCTGACGACCGTGCGGACGCCGCTCGCCGAGCTCGGCGCCGCCGCCGTGGACGCGCTCCTCGACCAGCTCCTGGGCGGCGAGCCGCGCGACGTCGTCGTCGAGACCGCCCCGGAGGTCGTCGTGCGGGCCTCGACGGCGGAGGCGCGATGAGCGCCATCGCCGAGGTCGAGGTGATCCCGCTCCGCGCGCAACTGGACGCGGCCGACCTGGACAGCTCGAGCGAGACCGTCGTCGTCCGCCTGACCGACGAGGACGGGCGCACCGGCATCGGCGAGGCTGACGCGCCCGCGCTCGCCGTGCGCGAGCTCGTCGTCATGGAGGACGCCCACGCCTGGAGCCGCGGCCTCCGCGGCCTCCTCCTCGGCCGCGACCCGTTCGAACGCGAGGCGCTCTGGCACGACCTCTTCGAGGCGACGATCTACCACGGCCGCCGCGGGCTCGGGATTCACGCCCTCTCGGCCGTCGACGTGGCCGTGCACGACCTCGCCGGGAAGCAGCTCGGCCGGCCCGTCTACCAGCTCCTCGGCGGCGCCCGCCGGGAGCGGATCACGCCCTATGCGACCATCTGGCCGGGAACCGTCAAGGGCCGGACGCTCGCGCAGATGATGGAGGCGATAGGAGCCCTCTTCGAGCGCGCGCTCGCGGCCGGCTTCCGCGCCGTGAAGATGGAGGTCTTCTTCGGCGACCTCGTCACCGACGCCGAGCTCGTCGACTGCATCCGCGAGGGCCGGCGCCTCCTCGGCGACGACGTCACGCTCATGCTGGACTTCGGCTACCGCTGGAGCGACTGGCGGGACGCCCTGCGCGTGCTCGCGCGCGTGGAGGAGTGCGACGTCTTCTTCGCCGAGGCGACGCTCCGCCACGACGACCTCGCCGGGCACGCGAAGCTCGCGGCCCGCTCGCCGATCCGGATCGGGGGCGCGGAGATGGCGGCCACGGCGGCCGAGTGCCGCGAGTGGCTGGAGCGCGGGCAGGTGGACGTCCTCCAGCCCGACGTGGGTCGCTGCGGCGGGCTCACGGAGCTCCGCCGCATCGCCGAGCTGGCAGCGTGGGCGGGCGCAACCGTCGTCCCCCACGCGTGGAAGACCGGCATCACCGTGGCGGCCGCGGCGCACTTCCACGCCGCCACGGCGAACGTCCCGTTCATCGAGGTGCTCTCCCCCGCCGTCTTCGACTCGCCGCTGCGCGCGGAGCTGACGCGGCCGGAACCGGAGCTCGAGGGCGGAACCTTCCCGCTCCCGACCGCTCCCGGCCTCGGGATCGAGCTCGTGGACGAGGCCGTCGCGCGCTACCGGGTGGAGGCGTGAGCGGCCGGCTCGAGGGGCGGCGGGCGCTCGTGACGGGCGCGACCGGCGGGCTCGGCGCCGCCGTGGCGCGCGCCTTCGTCGGCGAGGGCGCGCGGGTGGCGCTC
>DATAAQ010000182.1:0-1719 GCA_036260055.1 Gaiellaceae bacterium
GGGCGCCGCGGCCGCTCTGCCCTTCCGACGAGGCGTGAACGATCCCGGCCGTGCGTCGGTCTAACCGCCGACAGCGAGAAGCACGTGAGGAGAGGAGTCCGTGGCGCCAGGAGAGACGAGGCCGATCACGATGATCCGGGCGCTCAAGCTGGGACGCTGGGAGGCCGCGTCGATGGCGCACCAGCTCGACGGGGACCTCCTCCCGGAGGAGTGCCCGTGCGACGGGGTCTCCTCCCGGCGGGTCTGGGAGGGCCTTCGGGAGCTCCAGCTCGCCTATCAGGAACGTGACCCCGGCTGGCGCGGGATCCCGCTCGAGTTCGAGCGGCTCGCGCGGGCGCTCGCGAGTCTCGTCGCCATCGGCGCGTGAGGGGCGGCGCGGAACGCTTCTACTTCGGCGGCAGCGTGGCGGCGAACTCGGCGCCGGCGTCGACCCACGCGCGGAGATCAGGATCCGTCGCGGTGCCTTCCGGAGTGACGTAGACGTAGCCCTTCAGCGGTCGCCCGGTGAAGTCCATCGGCCGCGTGTGCGCCTCCTGGAGGACGGAGGCGGCACGGTCCTCGCCGACGCGGACCATCAGCTCGTCGCCGACGATCCCGCAGAACATGTGTCCGTCGAGCAGGAACGCGAGCCCGCCGAACATCTTCTTCTCGGTCACGCCGCCGCGGTCGGCTGTCGCGCTCCGGATCCGCTCGGCGAGCCCTTCGTCGTAGGCCATCGTGCCGGAGCGTAGCCGAGGCAGGCGCTACCAGGGCATCCTCCGAAAGCGCGAGGGGGAGCCTCTCCGGCTCCCCCTCCGCCCTCCGGAAACGCGATGAGTCAGGCGACCTGCGCCTGCTCCTTCGCGAGCCGCTTCGCGACGCTCTCGACCTCGCGCAGCGCCTCCTTCTCCTGCTTGAGGTTCTCCTCCAAGAGGCCGATCGCCTCCCGCTCGTCGAGCGCCCGGGCCATCGGGATGAGGCCCTCGTAGGCCGCGATCTCGTAGTGCTCCGTGCGCGCGACGGCGCCCGTGTCGACCGCGTCGACGAGGTCCGGCGCCGCCTCGGACACGAGCTGGTCGTGCTCGCTCTTGAGGCCCTCGAAGCCGACGCACTCCTCCGCGTGCGGCTGCTCGCCGAGCGCGTCGAAGACCTGCTCGACGTTCGTCACGTGCTGGCGGGTCTCGTCCAAGTGCTTCTCCAGCCCCTTCGTGAGCTCCTCGTCCTGAACCTCCCCGATCAGCTTGGGGAGCACCTCGTCGGCGAGCTTGCGCTCGACGTAGAGGATGTCGCCGAGCTCGTGCAGGAAGAGATCCCTCGGAGTCGTGATCATTGCCATGCCGTCCCCTTTCTCGTTGCGTTCTCGCCGACACCTACCCACGGCGCCCGCCCCCTAACGTGGGACCCTCTCGTCCGTCGGCGTAGCCTCGCCGCCCGGTCCTCGCCCTCGCCGCCGGCACGGGGAGCTGACCGGGACGGCCGAGAGGATCCCCGCGTGGGCGCGTCGGTGCGCGCCGTGACCGGTACCCGTACGGAGGTGAGCTGCGCGAGCGCCGCTAGTCCGGGCTTCGGCGGCGCCTCACGGCCAGCCCCCAGGCGCGACCCGTGGCGAAGAGCTCGTCCGGGTCGACGTCGTCGAGCCAGCCGAGGAAGTGCTTCTCGGGGTTGTCGGCGGTCGAGCCGTAGACCGCCTTCCGCTCGGCGACCTGCGTCGTCGCGCCCTCGAGCTCGCCGCGCTCGAGC
>DATAAQ010000183.1:0-1731 GCA_036260055.1 Gaiellaceae bacterium
GAGACGACGAGGCGGAGGTTCGAGTTGATCATCCGCTCCTTGGCGGCCACGTCGCCGCGTTCGATGCGCTTGGCCAGCGCGACCTCCTCGGGAGCGGTCAGCAGGGGATAGCGGCCGATCTGGTTCAGGAACAGGTGGAGCGAATCGGCCGGAGCGGCCGGCTCCCCCACGTCGAAGGAGGCACGCTCGGGCGCGGGCTCCTCGCCGGGCGCGCGCACCTCGACGCCGTGCTCCTCCAGGGCAGCCGTCAGCTCCTCGACGTCCGAGTCGCCGAGGTCGTGGGCCTCCGCGAGCGCGTCGAGCTCGCGGGCGTCGACGAAGCCGTGCTCGTCGCCCTCGTCGAGGAGAGTCTGGAATTCAGGGGACTGCAGAGCGGTCGTGATGGGACTTCCTTTCGGTCGGATTTCTCGGGCCGGAAGCCGCGTCGTCGCCGTGCGAAGGCGCACGGGTTCATGCGCCGGCCGACCCCACAGAGTTAAACGCCCGTGCAGGCGCAGGCATTCCGAGGGGCGTCTCGGCCTACAGGGTCACGATCCCCGGCCGTCGGAGGCCTCCGACGTCGAGCTCGGCGAGCGACGGCGTGCGGGTCACGACCTCGACGCCGTCGGCGGAGACGAGGGCCGTGTCCTCGGACTTGGCGCCGCCCGTGACGGAGGGGTTCCAGGCGACCGCGCAGGAGCGCGGAAGCTCGGTCGGCTCGTCCGGCGTCGCGAAGACCTCGCGTCCGCGGTAGCCGGTGAGGCCGCCCTGGTGGTGGCGCCGCCACTCGCCCGGGAAGCCGCGCGCCGCGTACGCCCGGTCGGCAGCGAGCAGGATCTCGCCGAGCGCGACGCCCGGGCGGGAAGCCTCGAGCATGACGGCGTCGACCTCGGCCGCGAGGCGCACGAGCCGGGCCAGCTCCCCGGGGGGCCGGCCGAAGGCCACGATCCGCGTCAGCGAGACGTGCAGACCCTCGCGCTCCGCCGTCACGGCGAGGAGCGCGTGCGCTCCGAGCGGGGCCGGCGTCGGGAGCGGATGGCGGTGGACCTTCTGCCGGCGGTCGCAGGCGACGAGGACGACCTTCGGGAAGAACCCTCGCCCGCGCGTCCGGTAGGCGAGCTCGCCGGCGGCGTCGAGCTCGGAGACCTGCGGGCCGAGCCGGGCGAGAGCGGCCTCGACGGCCGCGGCGCAGTCCGCGCCGGCTGCGCGAAGGCGCTCGCGCTCCGCCTCGACGAGCAGCCGGCGGTGCGGAGCGAGACGGTCCTCGGCCTCTGCGTCCGCCACCGCCTGCGAGCCGGCCAGCATCTCGGCGACGGCGGTCTCGGGCCCCGCGTGCCACGGGTAGGCCACCGGCTCGTACCCGAGCTCTTCGAAACGCTCCTCGCTCTCGACGCGGGACGCCTCGATGTCCGGGTGGAGGACGAAGCCCCCTGACCGCGTCAGGACGACGACGTAATCGGCCTGGGGCGAGGCAGCGTCGACCGGCCGCCCACGACCGCAGAGGAGCCAGCGCACCGTCGCGGGGCCCGTGGCCACGAGGGCCTCGCCGAGCCCGGCGACCGCGTCGAGCGCGCGCGTCCGCTTGTCCTCGGCCTCAGCCGAGCTGGCGGTCGAGGTTGAACGCTGCCGAGATGAGAGCAAGGTGCGTGAAGGCCTGGGGGAAGTTGCCGAGCTGCTCGCCCGACGGCCCGATCTCCTCCGAGTAGAGGCCGAGGTGGTTGGCGTAGGTGAGCATCTTCTCGAACGCGAGGC
>DATAAQ010000184.1:0-4001 GCA_036260055.1 Gaiellaceae bacterium
CCTCGAGCGCCTCGTTCAGGCGGATCTCCTCGCTCGCCATCGACTTCGACTTGACGGCGAGCTCGGCGAGCGTCGGGACGACGCGCTCGATCCCCATGAGGGCGACGTGGACGCGCGGGAGCGAGGAGACGAGCCGGCCGTTCCCCTCGTTCGTGACGAGGCAGACCGAGCCGGTCTCCGCGACCCCGAAGTTCGCGCCCGTGATGCCCACGTCCGCCCGCAGGAACGCCTCGCGCAGCTGCCGCCGGGCCGCGCGTGTCAGCGCGCCGAGCTCGGGCGCGACCGGCGCGCCCTCCACCCGCGAGAAGAGGTCCGCCACCTCGGCCGCGGTCTTCTCGATCGCCGGCGCGATGATGTGCACCGGGTGCTCGCCGGCGAGCTGGAGGATGTACTCGCCGAGATCCGTCTCGACCGGCTCGACGCCCGCGGCCGCCAGCGCCTCGTTCAGACGGATCTCCTCGCTCGCCATCGACTTCGACTTCACCGCCAGCGAGGCGCCGGCCTCGCGGCAGATCCCGCCGATGGTCTCGCTCGCCTCGGCAGCAGTCCTGCAGCGGTGCACGCGGCCGCCTGCCCGCTCGACCGCCCGCGTGAAGTCCTCCAGATGTCGCTCGAGGTCGTCCATCGTCCGCGTGCGGATCTCGCGGGCGCGCTCGCGGAGCTCCTCGACGTCCGGCAGGTCGCTCCAGGCCTTCGTCCGGGCGGCGTAGAAGCGCCCGGTGGCGGCCTCGAAAGCCGCGAGCGTCCCGGGCTCGGCGGCCTTCCCGCGTGCGACGGCGCGGAAGCGGCCGCGGGGCTGCGCAAGCTCGCTCAAGGGGCGACCCCGCGCGCGAGCGCGGTGGCGAGGTGGACGACGGGTCGCGCTCCGGTCCGCTCGCCCCGCCCGCCCAGGTGCATGAGGCAGCCGGGATCGGCGGTGACGAGAGCCTCCGCCTCGGCCGCGCCGGCGAGCTTCTCGTCCGCGAGCGCGACCGAGATCTCGGGCTGCCTCACCGAGAACGTGCCGCCGAAGCCGCAGCACAGATCCGGCCGCGGCAGGGCGACGACCCGGGCGCCCGAGCGCTCGAGCAGCCGCCGGGGAGCGTCCTCGATCCCGAGCTCGCGGAGCATGTGGCACGAGTCGTGGTACGCGAGCGCCCGCCCCTCGTTCGCGCGGGAGACGGGCACGCTCTCGGCGGCGAGGAACGACGAGAGCTCCCGCACGTCGTAGCCGGAGACGCCGAGCAGGCGCGGGAGGTGGCGGGCGACCATCGCCGTGCACGAGCCGGACGGCACGACGACGGGCACGTCGGGCGAGAACGCGCGGGCGAACGTCCGGGCGACGCGCCGGGCTGCTCCGTGGTGCCCGGCATTGAAGGCGGGCTGCCCGCAGCAGACCTGCCCGCGGGGAAAGCGGACGTCGTAGCCGGCGCGGCGGAGAAGGCTCTCGGCGTCGGCGACCGCATCGGGGAAGACCAGGTCGCCGAGGCACGTGGCGAACAGCTGAATGGCCCCGGCCACTTTCGGGGAAGCTACACGAGTGGAGCGCGTCGCCCTCGTCACCGGAGCGAGCACCGGGATCGGCTGGGCGGTGGCGCGACGGCTCCAGCGCGACGGGTTCACGCTCGCCTTCCACACGCACCGGGACGACGACGAGGCGGCGTCGCGGTTCGAGGAGGTACGGGCGGCGGGGACGGCGGCGTGGATCGTCGGCGACGTCAGCGAGACGGCTGCGGGCGAACGGTTCGTGAGCCAGGCGCTCACCGAGCTCGGCGGGGTCGACGTGCTCGTGAACAACGCGGGGGTGACGGTGGCCAAGCCGGCGCTCGACCTCGGCGCCGAGGACTTCGACCGCATCTTCGGGATCGACGTCCGGGGCGCCTTCCTCCTCTCGGTCGCGGCGGCGAGGGAGATGCGCGCGCGCGGCGGAGGCGCCATCGTCAACGTGACGAGCGTGCACGAGCACGTCCCGCGGCCGGGCTTCGCCCTCTACGCGGCCGCGAAGGCGGCGCTCGGGATGCTGACGCGCTCGCTCGCGCTCGAGCTCGGGCCGGAGGGGATCCGCGTCAACGCCGTCGCTCCCGGTGCGATCGCGACCGAGCGGAACGAGGAGGCCTCCTCGCTGAACGACGAGGTCCCGCTCGGCCGTCCCGGCGAGCCCGAGGAGGTGGCCGGACTCGTCTCCTACCTGGCGAGCGACGAGGCGCGGTACGTGACCGGGGCGAGCTTCCTCATCGACGGCGGCATGTCCCAGCAGGTCGTCTATCGGCCGGCGGGCGGCTAGAGCGCACTCGGAGCG
This sequence comes from Gaiellaceae bacterium, assembly GCA_036260055.1. Lineage (GTDB taxonomy): Bacteria > Actinomycetota > Thermoleophilia > Gaiellales > Gaiellaceae > DASQWP01. The sequence continues at coordinate 2,279 of DATAAQ010000184.1, forward strand.
AGTCCCCGACCGCGAGCCGGCAACCCGTGGCGACGAAGCCCCTGATCAGCCATCGCGCGTTCGCCGAGCTCCACCCGACAGGCGGCCATCCCGAGCGGCAGGAGCGACTCCGGGCGCTCCACGACGCGTTCCCCTCCTTCGAGGAGGCGCGGGCGGCCACCCGCGGGGAGCTGGCCGCCTGCCACGACCCTGCGTACGTCGAGGCGGTGCACCGCATCTCCGCGAGCGGGCGGACGACCCTCCTGGACGCGGACACGGTCTGCACGCCCTCCTCGTACGAAGCGGCGGCGCTCGCCGCCGGCGCGGCGATCACCGCCGTCGAGCGGGGCGGCTTCGCGCTCGCGCGCCCGCCCGGCCACCACGCGCTCAGGGCGCGGGCCATGGGGTTCTGCCTCTTCAACAACGTCGCCGTCGCCGCCCGTCACGCTCAACGGGAGCTCGGCCTCGTCCGGGTCGCCATCCTCGACTGGGACGTCCACCACGGGAACGGAACGCAGGAGGCGTTCTGGGACGACGACTCCGTCCTCTTCGTCTCGCTCCACCGGTGGCCGTTCTACCCCGGCAGCGGCGGTCCGGGCGAGGGGAACGCGACGACGGTCAACGTCCCGTTGCCGGCGGGGTCCGGCGATGCCGAATACGTCGAGGCCGCGGAGCGCATCGCCGTCCCCGCGCTCGTCAGATTCGCGCCCGATCTACTGCTGGTCTCGGCCGGGTTCGACGCGGCGGCGGGGGACCCCCTGGGAGGGATGGAGGTCAGCGCGGACGGGTTCCGGGAGCTCGCGCGCCTCGCGGGAAGCGTCTGCGACCGTCTAGCGTTAGTGCTGGAAGGCGGCTACGACGCCGCGACGCTGCCCGGGCTCGTGGGCTCGGTGCTCGAGGCTCTCTAGTGGACGTCACGACGCAAACGTGGGAAGACGAGGTCGTACGCCGGTCGGCGAGCGTGCCGGTCGTCGTCGACTTCTGGGCGGAATGGTGCGGCCCGTGCAAGACGCTCGGGCCGGTGCTCGAGGCGGCGGTCGCGGAGCGGGACGGGCAGGTCGTGCTCGCCAAGGTGGACGTGGACGCGAACCCCGAGCTCGCCGGGCGCTTCGGCGTCCGCGGCATCCCGAACGTCAAGGCGTTCCGGAACGGCGCCGTCGTCGACGAGTTCGTCGGCGCCGTCTCGCCCCAGGCGGTGACGGCGTTCCTCGACCGCGTCGCCGGGCCGTCGCCGGCCGAGCGCCTGCTGGCCGAGCTGGCGGAGAGCGGCGAGTTCCCGGCCGTCGTCGGGCCCCTCGCCGAGGTGGACTACGAGCGGGCGCTCGAGTGGCTCCTCGCCGAGCTTCCCGAGGCGGACGCGGAGCGGCGCGAGCGCATTCGCCAGGTCATGGTGTCCCTCTTCGACGAGCTCGGCGCGGAGCATCCCGTCGCCACGCACTACCGCCGCCGGCTGGCGACGGCGCTCTACTGATGGACGACGGCCTCAGGCTTCGCGCCCCCGCACGCGAGGAGGCGCACGCGATCACCGATCTCGTGGTCGCCTGCGACGTGGACGAAGTGGGCGAGCCCGACTTCGAGCTGGACGACCTGCTCGTGGACTGGAACCGCCCCGGCTTCCGGCTCGAGCACGACGCCGTCGTCGTCGAGGACGGCGGGACGATCGTCGCCTATGCGGCGCTCGTGCGCCGGGACCACGCCGACGTCTACGTGCACCCCGAGCACCGGGGGCGCGGCATCGGCTCGG
>DATAAQ010000185.1:0-1868 GCA_036260055.1 Gaiellaceae bacterium
TCGCTCGCGGCCGACGGCGTCGTCCTCCACGTCGGCTCGCACCTGGGCGCGGGGCTCGAGGCCGGGCTCGGGCACGCAGTTCCCGCGCTCGAGGAGGCGCTCGAGCGCTGCTCGGACGTCACCTGGCTCCTCCTCGAGAACTCGGCCGGCGCCGGCGGGACGGTCGGGCGCTCGATCGAGGAGCTGGCCGTCCTCGTCGACCGCCTCGGCGCCCATCCGCGCGTCGGGGTCTGCCTCGATTCCTGCCACCTCTGGGTCTCCGGCGTCGACGTCACGGACGGGGAGGCGCTCGACGCCGTCGTCGCCGAGGTCGACGGGCGAATCGGCCTCGAGCGGCTCCGCTGCCTGCACGTGAACGACGCCGCCGCGGGAATCGGCTCGAACCGTGACCGCCACGCCAACCTCGGCGAGGGCGAGTTGGGAGACGCGCTCGGCCGCTTCCTCGCCCACCCGCGCCTGCAGGAGCTCCCGGCCATCCTCGAGGTGCCGGGAAAGGACGGGCACGGTCCGGACGCCGACGAGGTCCGCAAGCTCCGTGACCTCCATGCGCGCTGGACGCGCGGGCGCGCACGCGCGCGCCGGGGGAGGAGCCCGCGCACGCGGGCGAAGAGCCGCTAGGGGGCGTCCGTCTGCTCGACGACGCGGAACGACGGAGCGCCGTGCGGGAGCTCGGAGAACTCGGGGTTCACGCAGCCGATCTCGTCAGCGCGGTTCTCGTAGCAGCTCGCGACGTCGGCGCGGCACATCGGAAGCGGCTGGCGAACCGCCTTCACGCTGCCGAAGCCGCCTTTTCTGTCCTGGGCCTCGTGGAGGATCTCGAGGTCGATCTCGACCGCGTAGACCTTCTGCATGCAGCCGATGTACGTGCGACCCCATTCCTCGTACGCGTAGAGGAACGGGCAGGCGCGCTCGACGCAGGCGCCCGGGTAGACGACCTTGTCGCAGTGCACGCGACAGCGCCGGCACTCGGTCTCCTCCTGGGGCCGGAGCGGGAGCTCTGCGCCGACGAACGCGGGGCGCTGCACGCTCGAATTGTTGATAACCGGCGGCCGACCCCGCAAGACTTGACATCGCCGGCCGATCGGTGTAGCGGCCGGCTCAGGCGGCCTCGCCGACGAGGCGGCGGACGACGTTGAGGACGTCCATCGCCGTATAGGCCTCGAAGTCGGGTTCGAGACCTCGCTCGTCGGCGTCCGCGCGGAACCAGAGCGCCAGCACGGTCGTCATCCCGAGCTCCTTGGCGCCGCGGACGTCCTCGTACCGCCGGTCACCCACGAAGAGCGTGCGCCCCGGGGCGACCCCGAGCTCGGCGAGCGCCGCCTCGAAGATGGCTGGATGCGGCTTCCGCTTGCCGACGTCCGAGGAGAAGACGGCGACGTCGAGCCGCTCGGCGAGGCCCATGCGGGCGAGGTCCTCGCGCAGGAGCCAGCCGGGGTCGAAGGCGTTCGAGACGAGCCCCGTCTTGAGCCCCCGCTCGCGCAGGGAGTCGAGGAGCGCGTGCGTGTGGCCCCCGAGCTGCCGCGCAGGCTCCCACGCGGCGTGCTCGGCCTCGAGGAATCGCTCGAGCTCGTCGTCGGAGAGCTCGACGCCGAAGCTGCCGAGGAGCTCCCGCACCATGCCGGGGTACTCCACCTCGTCCACCGAGCCGGGGACCCAGAGGAGCGGCACGTAGCGCTCGCGGAAGCGGGCGGCCGTCTCGTCGTGACGAGGCAGGTCGTCCCGTCCGACGGCGGCGAGCCCGGCTTCCCAGCCCGCCTCCAAGAGCTCCTCGTCGTAGGCGAAATGGAAGAGCGTGTCCCACCAGTCGAAGAGGACCGCCTCGAGTCTCGCGTCCATCGCACGAGGGTAGGGTGCCGACGGCGTGACGC
>DATAAQ010000186.1:0-2431 GCA_036260055.1 Gaiellaceae bacterium
CCCGGCCGGACGACCCGCGCGAGCTCGCGCAGAGTCGCCGCCGGGTCGTCGACGTAGCGGAGCAGGTAGGTGAAGGAGAGGCCGGCGAACGCGGCGTCGGCGAAGGGCAGCTCCTCGGCGCGGGCCTCGTGGACTTCGACCAGCTCCTCGAGTCCCGCGTCGCGCACCCGCGCGCGAGCGCGGCCCAGCATCTCCCGGCTCTGGTCGACCCCGACGACGCGGCAGCCGTGGCGGCGGGCGAGCTCGATCGCGACGGCGGCCGTCCCCGTGGCGGCGTCGAGAAGCGTGTCGCCTGGACGCGCCTCGAGGCGCGAGACGAGGAACGAGCGCCAGCGCGGATCTTGCCCGAAGCTCAGCAGCCGGGCGTAGCGGTCGTACGTCGGCGCGAGCGGTGCGAAGAGCTCGAGAGCGGCCCGGTTCCTCCCCGTGAGCGCCGACGCCATCGGGCTATTGTTGCTCCGATGACGCTCGAGCAGGAGCTGGCCGCCGTCCGGGAGGCGGCCCGGGCCCACGCGGCGGAGGGCGAGGACGTCGTCGCGGTCATCCCCACCGAGCCGGACGGCGGCGCCCGCGTGTACCTCTGCGCGTTCGGCCGCGGCGAGGCGGAGGCATGGCTGGCGATGGACGCCGGCGGGCGGCCGATCGCCGACCGCGTCCTCGTCCGGGACGCCGTCTCGATCGCAGCGCTCTGCGAGCTCGCGGAGGAGAGCGCCGCCGGCGGCGATGTCGGCGAGCTTCGGGCGCGGCTCGTCGAGCTCCGGCTGACGGAGAACCCGGAGGGCATCGAGGACGCGGAGATCGCCGCAGCCGAGCTCCAGGCGGCGCTCCGTCCCGCGCCGCGGGTGGCGAGCGTCGGCTACCTCGACGCGATCGGCCTCGCCGCCGCGCGCCTGGAGCAGACGCTCGGCGAGGTCGGCGGCTCTCCGTTCGCGGAATCGATGAAGGGCGGCGTCGCCGCGGCCGGCGAGCTCGCGGACGACGTCGAGCGCCGCTACAAGGGCCCGCTCGGCTAGGAGGCGAGCGACGCCCGTTCGGACGCCCGGGGGCTAGAGCGCTCCCCCGGCCGCCTCGGGCGCGGAGGGATCGACGCCCTGGTCGCCGACCTGGACGCGGGCGAGGTACTCCTCGGCGAGCAGCAGGTTCGACGCCGAGGCGCGCTCGACGATCGCCCGCAACTCCGACATGCTGGAAACCTCCTCGCGCTGCTCCTTCAGGAACCAGTCGAGGAACTGAGCTCCGACGAGGTCGCCCTCGGCCCGCGCGAGCTCGGCGAGCTGGGAGATCTGCTCGGTGACGCGTCTCTCCTGGTCGAGCGCCAGCTGGACGGGCGCCACCGCGTCCGAGAAGCTCGTCTGGGGCGCCTCCACGGCGGGCACGGTCACGGCCAGATCGGCGTCGAGGAGGTACTGGACGATCATCATCGCGTGGTTTCGCTCCTCGACCGCCTGGCGGTAGAAGTGGGAGGCGAGCTGCGGCAGCGTCTCGGCGTCGTAGTAGACGGCGATGGCGACGTACTGCTGGGACGCCGCGAACTCGTTCGCGACCTGGTCGTTGAGCGCGGCGGCGAAGCGGCTGTCGGGCACCGGCGCGTACTCTAGGGAAGCGAGCGACGAAAGGACGCAGATGGAAGGTGGTTTCGGCTTTCCCTTCGGCGGCGACCCGGAGGACCTCATGCGGGGTCTGCGGGAGTTCGCGGAGAAGCAGACGGAGGCGATGCAGGAGTCGCAGCGGGAGCAGTTCGCGACGCTCACGCTCAACACGGCCGTCGAGCTCACCGGCGCCGCGCTCAAGCGGATCCGCTCCGAGGGGTCGGTCGACCAGCAGGCGATCGCGCTTCGCGACGCCATGCGCGTGCTCTTCCCCGAGGCGGTCGCGCTCGTCTCGGCCGCCCGTCAGGGCTTCATGCGGGAGACGTAGTGCCCGAGGGCTCCACGCTCCTCCTCTTCGCCGGGGCGTCCCTCGCGCTCCTCGTCGTGCCCGGGCCCGCCGTCCTCTTCATCGTCGCGAGGAGCGTCGAGCACGGGCGGTCCGCCGGCCTCGTCTCCATGCTCGGCGTCCAGGTCGGCGCGCTCGTCCACGTCGCCGCCGCGGTGCTCGGCATCTCGGCCCTGCTCGTCCAGTCGGCCGTCGCCTTCAGCGTCGTCAAGTACGCGGGCGCCGGCTACCTCGTCTACCTCGGCGTCCGACGACTCCTCGACCGCGGGAGCGCCGAGGCGACCGCGCGCGGCGAGGCGCAGGCGTTTGCCCGCCTCTTCCGGCAGGGGATCGTCGTCAACGTGCTGAACCCGAAGGCGGCTCTCTTCTTCTTCGCCTTCCTGCCTCAGTTCGTCGAGCCGGAGGCGGGCGCAGTGGCGCTCCAGATGGGCCTGCTCGGCCTGCTCTTCGTCGCCCTCGCGCTCGTGAGCGACGGGCTCTACGCGCTGGCCGCGGG
>DATAAQ010000187.1:0-3125 GCA_036260055.1 Gaiellaceae bacterium
CCCGCGCGGAGGCGTCTGCGCGCCGGCCGGGCCTCGAGGTGCTCGAGTCGGCGCTGCGCAACGCCACCCCCATCATCGAGGTGAAGCCTCGCCGCGTCGGCGGCGCGACGTACCAGGTGCCCGTCGAGATTCGCGGCGACCGCCGCGTCTCCCTCGGCGTCCGCTGGCTCGTCCAGGCCGCGCGCCGTCGCCAGGGGAAGTCGATGAGCGAGAAGCTCGCCTTCGAGCTCGTCGATGCCATGAACGGCCTCGGCGCAGCCGTCAAGCGGCGCGACGACACGCACAAGATGGCCGAGGCCAACAAGGCCTTCAGCCACTTCAAGTGGTAGACCCGGGAAGGTAGCGACAACACCGTGGCACGACAGGTTCCGCTCGCGAGGACGCGGAACATCGGAATCATCGCGCATATCGACGCGGGCAAGACGACCGTGACCGAGCGGATCCTCTTCTACACGAAGAAGATCTACAAGCTCGGTGAGGTCCATGAGGGCGCGGCCACCATGGACTGGATGCCCCAGGAGCAGGAGCGCGGCGTCACGATCACGGCCGCGGCGACGACCTGCTTCTGGAACGACCATCGCGTCAACATCATCGATACGCCCGGGCACGTGGATTTCACTGTCGAGGTCGAGCGGAGCCTGCGCGTGCTCGACGGCGCCGTCGCGGTCTTCGACGGCGGCAACGGCGTCGAGCCGCAGTCGGAGACCGTCTGGCGGCAGGCCGACAAGTACGGCGTCCCGCGGATCGCGAACGAGCAGCCGCGCGGGCAGCGGACGGGGAGGCTCGCGGTGCGGGCCGCGCGCGAGGCGCGCACGGAGCGCGACGTCACCTGGACGGGGCAGGCGAGTGGCGCGCGGTCGCTGCGCGCAGGGCCCGCCAGCTCGCTGCGGAGGATCAGCTTCGAGCGACCGTCGCAGCGCGCGACCGCGTACGCCGTCCGGGCTCCGTCGAAGTCCAGCGTCGGGCGAAGCGAGCTGAGGCCCGCGGCGTCGTAGCTCACCGTGAAATGGGGCGCGCTCGCCAGGACGGCCTCGCCGCCGGCGAGACCCGCGACGACCAGTTCGCGGCGGCCGGCGCGGGCGCGCCAGTAGGCGATCCGGTCGTCCGCGATCCGCACCGGTGTGTCGCAGAGCGCGTCGCCGACGGGGTGCGGCGCCGGGTCGGCCGTCGAGAACCACGCGAGCGTGCACCGGTCGCCGGGGGCGGCCAGGTGGCCGGCGAGCGTCCCGTCGTCCTGGAGCGCGTGGATGATCCCGCCCTCGGTCTGCATCAGGCCGCGCGCCGCGTACAGCTCCCTCCGGTCGCGCGTGTCCACGACGACGACGTCAGCGCGATCCACCTGCTCCCGCTCGACCGACAGGTAGGGGTCGGCGAGCGCCAGGTTGCCGTCGGCGGGCACGGACGGCTCGGGTGGGGTCTTCGGTGAAGCCAGGCTGCGGACGACGGCGACCCCCTCGTCGCAGTCCGAGCGATAGGCGCCGCGCTCCCCGGACACCGCGACGGGGTGCAGCTCGAAGACGGAGGCGTCCTCGCACTCCTCGAAGCGCTGGTACGGACCGAGCAGCGGACCGCCCCGGACCTCCTGGTCGGTCTCCTCGCCGGCGGCGAAGAAGGTGGTGTACGAGTAGCGGAAGAGGAGGCTCGTTCGCGAAACCGCCCAGTCGAGGTTCGCCGAGGTCGGCTCGTCGTCGGCGTCGACCCCGGTCGAGCGGCGAAGAAGGGTGCGTCGCCGATTCCCGCGGGCCAGGACGAGCCTCGTGCTGCCCGCCACCGCGTACGCGTCGAGGATCTTGTCGTGGAGATCCTCGTAGACGAGCGCGTCGCCCGCGAAGGCGACGCCGCCGACGCGGGCGTCGGCCACCCGCCACTCCGCGGCCGCGGCCGGCGGAGCGGCGACGAGGGCCAGCACGGCGGCGAGCAGGAGCCCGAGGGAGCGTCTTGGCGGCATGCCCACCGCAAACACGGTCGCAGGCGGAGCGGAGCGCCGCGCCGGCCTGGAACGACGAACGGCGGCCCGGAGGCCGCCGCTCGCGCAAGGCTCGGCTGAGCCGTGGGGCGGGCTGGCGCCCGCCGCCGGCTACTTCAGCTCGACGGAGCCGCCGGCCTCCTCGATCTCGCCCTTGAGCTTCTCGGCCTCCTCGCGCTCGATGCCCTCCTTGACGGGCTTCGGCGCCTCGTCGACCAGGGCCTTCGCCTCCTTGAGGCCGAGGCCGGTGGCCGCGCGGACCACCTTGATGACCTGGATCTTCTTGTCGCCGGAGCCGGTGAGCACGACGTCGACCGTGCTCGACTCCTCCTCGGCGGCGGCGCCGTCACCGGCGACCGCGCCGCCGGCAGCCGGGGCGGCCGCGGCCACGGCCGTCGCCGATACGCCGAACTCCTCCTCGAGCGCCTTGATGCGCTCGGACAGCTCGAGCACCGAGATGCTCTTCAGCTCGTCGATCCACTCCTGCGTCGTAGGCATCTAGCCCTCCTGTTCCGTCTCGCCCTCGGAGGGCGTGTCAGTGGTCTCGTCCCCCGAAGGGGCGTCAGTCGTCTCGTCCTGGGCCTCGCCCGCGGGGGCGTCGCCCGAAGCCTCTTCCTGCTCGGCCGTCTCGGCCTCCGCCGTGGGCGACCCGGGGGCCTCCTCGGCCGGGGTGGGCTCGTCCGAAGCGTCGGCGGGGGAGGCGTCGCCCGAGGGGGCCTCCTCCTCCGTCGGCTGCTCGCCGGCGGCGGGGTCCGGCTCGGCCGGAGCCTCCTCCGTGGCGGTCTCGGCCGGAGCCTCCTCCGTGGCGGTCTCGGCCGGAGCCTCGGCACCGGCGTCGGGCTCCTCGGCGGGAGCGTCGGCCGGAGCCGCCTCGTCGGCCGGAGCCGCGTCCTCGGCCGGAGCCGCCTCCTCCGCCGGCGCGGCCGCCGGGGCCTCGCCGCTCACGAGCCCCTGGTCGGCGATCTGCTGGAGCTGGCTCGCCAGCCCGCCGATCATCGACGCGAGCCCGCGGACCAGCCCCGTGATCGGCGACGCGAGCACGCCCACGAACTGGCCGTGCAGCACCTCGCGCGCGGGCAGCCGTGCGATCGACTCGATCTGGTCGACCGTCAGGACGTCGCCCTCGAGCGTCCCGCCCTTGAACTCGAGCAGGCCGTTC
>DATAAQ010000188.1:0-10725 GCA_036260055.1 Gaiellaceae bacterium
CCGCCGTGTACGGTTCGTGCGCCCGCTCCATCCCCGCGACGCCGACGGTGTCGGTGTGGGCGTTGAGCATGAGCGAGCGAGCGCCGCCGCTCCCGCGCGCGATCCCGACGGCGTTGAAGCGCCCGGGCGCGACTTCCTCGAGCTCGACGTCGAGTCCCGCGTCCTCCAGCCACCCGGCGACGAAGCGCGCGATCTCGCCCTCGCCGGCGCCGCCGGGGACGAGATCCGGGTTGACGGAGTCGATGGCGACGAGCTCCGCGGCGAGCTCGGCGAGACGGCTCACGCGTAGGGCTCGACGAACTCGACGGGCGCGCCGCCGACCTCGACGAAGGCGACGCGCACCTCCCCGAAGACGTCGAACGGCTCGGCGACGACGCTGTGCCCGGTGAGCGCTTCCTCGAGGCGTGGAACGCGGTAGGCGACGTGCGGGATCGTGCGAACGACCTCGGCCTCCGGGCTCCCCTCCTCGTACCAGAGCCACTCGACCCGGAAGGGGTGGTCGGCCGGGCTGGTCAGCCAGAGCCGCTTCGACTCGAGGTAGCGCATCCCGTCCCGCTTCTCCCGCGCGGGGACGCCGATGTGGTCGAACTCCACTCGACGATCCTAGTGCGCGGCGCCGCGCTCCTCCGCGTCCAGGAACTCGACCTCGAGACGCTCGATCCGCTGGCCGTCGACCTCCACGACCTCGAAGCGGAGACCGTCGTGCTCGACCTCGTCCCCCTGCTCGGCGGCGCGGCCGAGGCGCCCGAAGACGAACCCGGCGACGGTGTGGTAGTCGTCGTGAGGGAGCTCCTGCTCGAACTGCTCGTTGAAGTCGTCGATCGGGAACGTGCCGTGGATGCGGAGGCGTCCGTCGTCCAGGCGCTCGACGGACTCGTCCGGAAGGTCGTACTCGTCCTCGATCTCGCCGACGATCTCCTCGAGCAGGTCCTCGAGCGTCACGATGCCCTCGAAGGAGCCGTACTCGTCGATGACGAGCGCCATGTGCTGGTTCGCGCGCCGGAACTCCGCGAGCATGGCGGCGAGGTCCTTCGTCTCGGGGACGACGTGGGCGTCGCGCACGAGCTCGGCGATCTCGACGTTCTCGATTCCGCGGTCGTAGAGCGCCGAGAAGAGATCGCGGACGTGGAGGATGCCGACGATGTCGTCGAGCGACCCCCGGTACACGGGGTAGCGGGTGTAGGGCGAGTCGATCATCGCCGCGAGCGCCTCCTGCGGCGGCAGCTCGACCGAGAGCGCGACGACCTCGGGACGAGGGACCATGACCTCGTGGACCTCCTTGTCCGCGAAGTCGAAGACCTTGTAGACCATCTCCTCCTCCGCCGCGGGGATCTCCGGTGTCTGGGAGACGATCAGGCGGATGTCCTCCTCCGTGTGCATCGTCGTCCCGGCCGGCGCGGGGCGGACGCCGAACAGCCGGGAGATCGCGTTCGCCGACGCCTGGAGCAGCCAGACGAGCGGATACGAGACGCGGCCGAGCCAGTCGAGCGGCGGGGCGAGGAAGATGGCCAGGCGCTCGGCGCGCTGGAGCGCGACCGCCTTCGGGACGAGCTCGCCGAGCACGACGCTCAGGTACGTCAAGATGAGGAAGGCGAGCAGGAAGGCGACCTCGCGCGTCAGCCAGGGGTCGAAGTACTCGGAGAGCAGAGGTTCGCCGAGGGCGCCGAGGAGGATGCCGAAGATCGTGATGCCGACCTGGACGGTGCTGATGAACCGCACGGGCTCGTCCATGAGCCGGAGCGCGAGGCGCGCGGGGCGGCTGCCCCCGTTTGCGCGCTCCTCGAGACGTCCCCGGCGGGCCGTCACGAGCGCGTATTCGGCGGCGACGAACACCGCGTTCCCCAAGACGAGCAGGAGGATGAGGAGGATGCGGAGGAAGTCGCTCACGCCCCGCCTGCCGGGGCGCGGGTACTAGGTGGGAGGTCGTCCAAGCTCGTCCGCAGGATAGCGTAGGGCCCAGACCTCCACGCCGGCCGCGACCGTCCTGAGCGGCGAAAAGTCGGAGCCCAGGACGGCGAAGTCGGCCCGGAAGCCGGGCGTGAGGCGGCCGCGGTCGGCGAGGCCGAGGACGCGCGCGGGAACGAGGCTCGCCATGGCGGCCGCCTCGGCGAGCCCGAAGCGGGCCATGCGGGCGACGAGAGCCGCACCGCAGCGGCTGCCGCCGAGGAGCGACCCGTCCGCACGCTGGCCCGGCGCGGCGACGAGGTCGCTCGTGAGCGCGATCCGCTGCGGCCCGGCGACCGCGACCGTCAGCTGCTCGATGCGCGGGTGCAGGTGCCGACCGTCCGCGATGACGCCGAGGACGACGCGCTGGTCGAGAAGGAGCGTCGGGATCGGGCCGGTGGCGCGGGCCCGGACCGGCGCCATCGCGTTCCAGACGTGCGTGGCGAAGCGGGCGCCCGCGTTCACGGCGGCGAGCGTGGTGATCGCGTTCGCGTGCGAGTGCCCGATCGCCGCGACCGCGCCGCGACCGGCGACGTGGTGGATCGCCGCGAGAGCGTGCCGGAGCTCGGGGGCCAGCGTGACGAGCCGGACGAGCCCGCTCGCGAGCCACTCCTCGAGCGCGACGAGGTCGACCGGGGTGAGCTCGTCGCGCGGGATCGCTCCCGCCGCGTCCGGGTTCAGGAACGGACCCTCCAGGTGGAGCCCGAGGCAGAGCGGGTCCGCGACCTCCTGCACGCGCCGGGTCGCGAGGAGGTAGGCCGTGACGCCGTGGCGCGCGAGCCCGGCCGGCTCGTACACCTGCAGGTCCACGAACCCCGGGAAGACGAGCGGCTCGGTCGGGCCCCCCTCCAGGCGCTCGACCGCGACGATGCGGTCCGCCTCCCAGACGAGCCTTCCCGGACCCGCGCCGTCGAGAGGGTCGACGAGAACTCCCTCTAAAGTGTGACGGCTTGTCACCCGATTATCATCGTGCGTTGGGAGCCGCCGCCGTCGTGACGACCGAGATCACCTGCCTCATCGCGGACGACCACGAGGTGGTCCGCGAGGGGCTCAGGCTGTCCCTGTCGCGCTCGCCGCAGATCCGCGTGGTGGGCGAGGCCTCGGACGGCGCGAGCGCGGTGGCCGTCGCGGAGCGCAGGCGGCCCAACGTCGTGATCATGGACGTGCGCATGCCCGGCATGGACGGGCTCGAGGCGACGAAGATCCTGAGCGAGCGGCTCCCGCAGACCGCCGTTCTCATCTTCACCGCCTACGGTGAGCGGAGCCTCCTCGGCCGCGGCCTCGAGGCCGGGGCGAAGGGGTACATCCTCAAGGAGGCGCCCCACCAGACGCTCCTCCGCGCGATCGAGAAGGTGGCGAGCGGCGAGGGCTACGTCGACCCGGCGCTGATGCCGGCCCTGCTGACGCGCGAGCGGGAGGAGATGCTGACGCAGCGCGAGCGGGAGATCCTCCAGCTCCTCGCGGACGGGATGTCGAACGCCGACGTCGCCCAGCGGCTCTTCATCTCGCAGGAGACGGTGAAGAGCCACGTCCGCCACATCCTCGCCAAGCTCGAGGCGGACACGCGCACCCATGCCGTCGCCATCGCGCTTCGCGAGTCGATCATCGACTGACGGTCCGGCCGCCCCGGACGCCGGGCCGGTCACGACCGCGGGCGGTCGCGTGCTCTCCGGCGCGCTCACGAACGCCCGCGGCCTCCTCGTCGCCTGCACGATGGGCGCCGCCCTCGTGGGCGCCTTCGGGCTCGCCTTCGACAACGACATCCTCGCCGCCGGCGGCCTCATCGCCTTCACCGCCTTCTTCGGCGTCTTCGCGGTCTACCTGATCGGAGCGGAGCGGCGCCGCCACGAGTCGGCGGAGGACGAGCTCCAGGCGCAGGCGACGTTCCTGGAGTCGCTCGTGGACTCGATCGCGGCCGTCTCGAGCACGCTCGACGCCGCCGCCATCCTCGACCGCACCTGCGACGAGGCGAAGCGGCTCTTCGGGGCCGAGGAGGCCCGCTTCGTCGAGCCGGACGACGTCTCCGTCGGCGGCGGGCGCGGGGAGCGCCTGCTCGTGCCGCTCGCCGTCCACGGCGAGAGGCTGGGCGCGCTCGAGCTCGTCCGGCGCGAGCCGTTCCACCGCTGGGACCACATGCGCGCCACGGTGCTCGCCGACTTCGCTGCGCGCGCGGTCGAGAACGCCCGCCTCCTCGAGCAGGCGCGCGAGCGGGAGGCCGAGCGGACACGCCTGACCGAGCGCCTCATCACGGCCGAGCAGGACGAGCGCCGACGCCTCTCCCTTTTCCTCCACGACGGCCCGCTCCAGAACCTGTCGGGCATCGCCCTCATGCACGACGCGGCCCTGGCGGCGGTCCGGGACGGGCGCTACGACGACGCGGAGGCCGTGATCGAGCGCTCCCTCGAGAAGGAGCGCGACACGATCCGGACGCTGCGCGACCTCTCGTTCGCGATCGAGCCGCTCGTGCTCCGCGACCAGGGGTTCCGAGCGGCCGTCCGGGCTCTCGGCGACGGCATCGAAGAGACGTACGGGATCACGGTGACGACCGGAGTCGAGGAAGGTGAGCGGCTGGCGGAGAAGGCGCAGGTCGCCCTCTACCAGATCATCCGCGAGGGCGTGAACCAGGCGGTGCGGCGCCGCCCGCGCCGGATCGAGGTCGCGGTGCAGGAGCTCCCCGACGGGAGCTACGAGACCGAGATCGCCGACGACGGCGTCGTCGAGCGCCGCCGCGCCTCCATCGAGGCGATCGACGAGCGCGTCAAGATCCTGAACGGACGCCTGTCCGTCGACCACGGCGAGGCGGCGGGGACCGTGGTCCGCGTGGTCGTGCCGTCGTACGTGGCGGCCGCGGAGAGCTAGACTCCGCGCCCGATGGCCGAGGGCAAGCACCTGCTCTTCGTGTCGAAGCCGTCGGGGTACGAGCTCGTCGAGCGGGACGGGGAAGCGCCCGAGCCCGGGAGCCACGTGGAGCTCGGCGACGACGGCGTCCGCTTCTTCGTCTCCAAGACCGGCGTCTCCCCGCTGCCGCAGGACGACCGGCCTTGCGCCTACCTGCAGCGCGTCAGCTGAGCGCCTCCTCGGCGGCGATCCTGCCGAGCACGAGCGCAGATGCGAGCGCGCTCGACCAACCGCCCGTCGAGACGCCGCCCGCGTCGGCGCCGGCCGCGTAGACGCCGTCGCCGGCGCGGGCCCCGGCGTCGATGCGGATGCCGCCGAGCGTCGTCGTGATGCCGGCCACGACCTCGACCTCGGTCACCCCGGCGGCGCGCTCCACCGGCGCACCCGCGCGCTCGGCCGCGCGGATGACGTCCGCGACCGTGCCGCCGCGAACGCTCTCGCCGAGCGCGGCGTCCGGGACGAGGTAGCGCGCCCGCGCGCCCGGCTGGCGCGCGGTCCACTGGACGACGTCGATCTCCGACCACGTGCGCGGCTCGTACGTCTCCCCACGGATGTTCTCGACGCGGGCGACCCGGGCGTAGACCTGCGCCAGCGCGACGAACTCCTCGGGAGGGATGGTCGGGGCGGCCGCGAGGTTGCGCCCGTAGAACTCGTCCAGCCCGTTCGAGAGCGCCGCCCCGCGCTCGAGCGCGAGACGCAGGCCGTCGCCGGCGCTCCAGGGGTTCGCGCGGAGGACGAGCGCGTCCGCCTCCGGGGTGATGCGCTCGCGCACGAGGCCGCGATCGCCCTGGAAGCCGCCTGTGGCGAGGACGACGGGCACCTCACGGGGGAGCCGCGTCAGCGGGTCCCGGAGACGGACCTCCCCGGCCCGTGCGGCGAGCGCGGCCGTGAGGCCGCGCGGTTCGAAGCGGAGCCCCGTCGTCAGCGGGTTGCCGGTCTCGCGCGCGAGGACCGGCGCACCGATCCGCTCGAGCCACGCCAGGGCGTCGTCGAGGCGCTCCCAGACGACGCGCTGGAGCTCCGGGTCGCCCGCGGGGCATTCCGCTCGGAAGCGCTCCCATTCGCGGTAGCGCCAGACGACGGCGCTCGAGAGGAGCATCGAGCCACCCGGCCGGTCGCCCTTCTCCTGGACGACGACGTCGGCGCCGAGCTCTCGTGCACGCACGGCCGCGGCGAGCCCGGCCATGCCGGCCCCGGCCACGACGAGGTCAGGCAAGGCGGCTCAGGCGAGCGAGAAGCTCGCCTTGTGCTCGACGTACTCGAGCTTGATGCCGTCGGGGCCCCAGACGAAGACGGCGTACGTGTTCGCCGCGTCGACGACGTCGGCGATCTCGAGGCCCCGCCGCTTCGCCTCCTCGATGTGGCGGTCGGTGGACTCGACGCGGAGGCCGAGGTGGTTCAGCAGCGGGCGCTCCGTCTCGCGCGGCTCGCCGGGCTCGAACGCGACGTAGGCGTCTCCTGCACGGAGGCGCCCGTCCTCCGGCGCGAAGCCGAGCTCGGCGAACGCGGCGCGGCTCGCGTCGGGGTCCGGGACGCGGAAGAGGACATGGTCCAGGTCGTACGCGACGCCCCGCTCGACCTCCAGGAGCTCGAGCGGCAGCCCGCCGGGAGCGGCGAAGCGCGCCACGCCGGGCGACGTCCGCTCGACGTCGAGATCCGCGGGGAGGTCGGCCAGCGCTTCGCCGAGGTCGAAGACGCGGAACCCCACGCGGGCGAGCACGCCGGGCTCCCGCTCTCCGTCCGCCTCGAAGAGGGTGAGCTTCCCGCGGCGGGCGTCCGCCCCGACCAGCGTGAAGTTGTCGGTCCGGTCGATCACGTGCATGCCGAGGTGGCGGACCAGGAAGTCGGCGGGCTCGTCGCGTCCGGAGACCCAGAGCGCGACGTGGTCGAGAGTCTCGATCTTCATACCGCTGTCGGTACCCATAGCCGAATGCTTTGAACGCCGGGCGCCGGGGGAACATTCCCCCCATGGGGTCGGACGCTCAGCGTATCCTCGTTCTCGCCGCCCGGCAGCCGGAGTTCGCCGCGCTTTTGGAGAACGCCGGTTACGACGTCGACGTGCGTAGCCGCCCGGTCACCGGCGAGAACGTCGACGCCGACGTCGCCGTCGTCTTTCGCGGCCGCCTGATCGGGCGCCAGCAGGCGGCCACCCTCACGGGGCGAGGCATTCCGGTCGTCGAGGTGCTCACCGTCGAGCCTCCCGGCGCCTCGCGCGCGGACTGGGTGCGGCTCTCCAACCGCGTGCCGAAGTCCGATCTCGTCCAGGTCGTCCACGCGGTCGCGTCGTGGGCCCGAAGCCGCGTTGGAGCGGCGGCTTCGGCGGCGTAGAATCTCCGCTTCCCGCGTCCGCAGGAGGCTTCCCACCGATGCTCACGTTCGGCGTCACGGTCTTGCCCGACCCTCCCCACTCGCGCTTCGTCGAGCTCATGCAGCTCGCCGAGGCGAACGGCTTCGAATACGGATGGACGTACGACTCGCACATCCTCTGGCAGGAGGCGTATCCGCTCCTCACGCTTCTCGCCGTCCACACGGAGCGCCTGAAGCTCGGGCACTGCGTCACGAACCCCGGCACGCGCGAGCCCACCGTCACGGCGAGCGCCTACGCGACGCTGCACGACATCTCCGGCGGGCGCATGGTCATGGGGATCGGGCGCGGCGACTCGGCCCGGCGCGTGATCGGCTACCAGCCCGTCAAGATGGCCGAGTTCGAGCGGGCGCTCGCGATGATGAAGGACCTCATGAACGGGCGCGCCGTCGAATGGAACGGCAAGGAGCTCGACCTCACGTGGGCGAAGGGGCGCGAGCGGATCCCGCTCTACGTCGCCGCGTACGGCCCCCGCGCGCTCGGCGTGGCGGGTCGCGTCGGCGACGGGGTCATCATCCAGCTCGCCGACCCGGTGATCATCCAGTGGATCATGGAGCAGGCCCGCGCGGCCGCTGAGGAGGCCGGCCGCGACCCGGACGAGCTCGAGTGCCTCGTCTGCGCGCCGAGCATCGTCACGGACGACCTGGCCGAGGCGCGGAACGCGGTGCGGTGGTTCCCGGCGATGGTCTCGAACCACGTGATGGACCTGATCGAGCGCTACGGCGAGGACTCGGAGATCCCGAAGGAGCTGACCGAGTACGTGAAGGCGCGGAAGTTCTACGACTACAAGGAGCACAGCCGCGAAGGCGCGGCACACGGCGAGTTCGTCAGCGACGAGATCTGCGACCGCTTCTCCGTGATCGGGTCGATCGACGCCGTGCGCGAGAAGCTGCGCGAGCTCGAGTCGGTCGGCGTCGACCACTTCAACATCTACCTCATGACGCACGGGCAGGAGGAGATCCTCCGCGCGTACGGCGGCGAGATCATCCCCGAGTTCCGAAAGGCTGCCGTCTGAGCGCCGCCGCGGGCCACCGGTTCGAGGTCGAAGCCGCCCGCCGCCGCCTCGCCGCGGAGAAGGGCGGCTACGAAGTCGTGCATTCGTCGCCGGGGCTCGAGGTCGGCGTCTACGTCCTCGTCGCGCCCGAGCCCGACCGGCAGCAGCCGCACGAGGACGACGAGGTCTACGTCGTGCTCGAGGGCACCGGGACGCTCGAGGTCGAGGGCGAGGAGCTCGAGCTCCGCGAGGGCGACGCGGCGTTCGTGCGCGCAGGCGCGGAGCACCGCTTCACCTCGTACGAGCAGCTGTCGCTGCTGGTCGTCTTCGCGCGGTGATCCTCTTCGCCGCGACGGCCGACGGCGTCGCCCGGCTCGACGTCGACGACCGGACGTGCGAGGTGACCGCCGCGCTGGAGGCCGCGTCCGCGTCCTGCGTCGCCCGTGCCGGCGACGACGTCTACGCGGGATCGCGCGGCGGAGGTGTCTTTCGCTCCGCCGACGCAGGCTCCACGTGGCAGCCGCTCGAGTTC
Organism: Gaiellaceae bacterium; assembly: GCA_036260055.1. Lineage (GTDB taxonomy): Bacteria > Actinomycetota > Thermoleophilia > Gaiellales > Gaiellaceae > DASQWP01. The sequence continues at coordinate 8,734 of DATAAQ010000188.1, forward strand.
CCCCAGCCGGACGTCTTCTCGGTCGCGGTCAGCCCGGCGGACGGCTCGGTCTACGCGGGCTGCGAGCCGAGCATGCTCTTCGTCAGCCGCGACGGCGGCGGCTCGTGGGCGGAGCTGGACGGGCTGCGGGCGATTCCGTCGGCGCCGACGTGGAGCTTCCCGCCGCGGCCGTGGACGTCGCACGTGCGCTGGATCGCACCGAGCCCGCACGAGGCCGGGCTCCTGCTCGTCGGCATCGAGCTCGGCGGCGTGATGCGGAGCGAGGACGGCGGAGCGAGCTGGAGCGACCACCGGCCCGGCGCCCAGCGGGACTGCCACGCGCTCGCATGGCACCCGGCCTCGCCCGGGCGCGCGTACGAGGCCGGGGGCGGGGGTGCCGCCTGGAGCGACGACGGAGGCTCCACGTGGCGGGCGGCGGACGCGGGCCGCGACCGCCACTACACCTGGGCGCTCGCCGTCGACCCCGAGGACCCCGACCGCTGGTGGGTCTCCGCCAGCCCCGGCCCGTTCCAGGCGCACGGGCGGGGTTCCGCGGAGGCCCTCGTCTACCGGTGGGAAGGGACGGGCCCGTGGCAGGCGCTCGCCGGCGGGCTCCCCGCGCCCCTCGACGCGATGCCCTACGCGCTCGCCGTCGCCGACGGGTCGCTCTACGCCGGCCTCGCCGACGGACGCCTCTACGCGAGCTCCGACCGCGGCGACTCGTGGCGCCGGCTCGAGGTCCGCGGCGACCCGCTCCCGACGGTCCTCGCGCTCGCCTGAGCGCGGCCGGGCGCCTACGAGCCGGCGCGATCCTCCGGGCGGGCGCCGACGGGCGCAAGGTCGAGCGGCGTCAGCACCTGCTCGAGGCGCCCGCGGAGGTGCTCGTAGGCGGGCGGGAGGGAGAGGGCCTCGCCGAGGGTCTCGAGCGGCTCGTCGGCCGTGAAGCCCGGACCGATGGTGGCGATCTCGAACAGCACGCCGCTCGGCTCGCGGAAGTAGACCGAGCGGAAGTAGAAGCGGTCGATGACCGGAGTCGGTCGCGCGCCGGCCGCGGCGACGCGCTCGCGCCACGCCTCGTGCTCCTCCATCGGCGAGGACCAGGCCACGTGGTGCACCGTGCCGGCGCCGCCGATGCCGTGCTCGGCCGGCGGCTCGTCGTAGGCGTAGAACGAGCCCCGGCTCTCTCCACGCGACTCCCAGCTCCCCTCGCCGCCTCGGAAGCCGAGGGTCTCGCCGAGGAAGGCGTCGCTGCGCGAGGGGTCGCTCGCGTACGCACGGACGCCGTCGAAGCCCTGAAGCGCCAGCTCGGCCGGGATCTCGGGACGCTCGGCGACGAGCGGCTCGTCTTCGGTCGCGACGACGGCGAGCTCGAGAGCGAGCCCCTCGGGGTCGGCGAAGCGGAGCCGCCCGTCCGCGCGGTCGGCGGCGACTCCCTCGCCGGCGAGGCGCTCGGTCCAGAAGTCGAGGGCGTTCTCCGAGGCGACGCGCCACGCGACCGTGTGCACCATGCCCGCTCCCGGGCTTCCGCACCCGATGCCCGGGTACTCGAAGAAGGTGATGTCGCTCCCCGGGCTTCCGCGCTCGTCGGCGTAGAACAGGTGGTAGACCGTGGGATCGTCCTGGTTGACGGTCTTCTTGACGAGCCGGAGCCCGAGCACGCGCGTGTAGAAGTCGACGTTCCGGGGGGCGTCCCCGGTGATGGCGGTGACGTGGTGGATGCCTTCGAGTCTCATGCCTGTCCCAACGGCGCGGTCGGGCCGTTTAGTCCCCGTGCGCGCGGGAAGCTGAACCTCATGCCGGCCAGGGAGGAGATGCCGGACACGATCCGCCGCTCGTCGCAGAAGGCCCAGCGAACGTGGGCGAAGGCCCACGATGCGGCGGTCGCGCAGTACGGGGAGGGCGAGCGAGCGCACCGCACCGCGTTCTCGGCACTCAAGCACTCGTTCCAGAAGAAGGGCGACCGCTGGGTGGCGAAGGCCGAGAAGGGACCGTCGGATCCGCCGGATCCGACGG
>DATAAQ010000189.1:0-4201 GCA_036260055.1 Gaiellaceae bacterium
TACGCCGCCCTAGCGGGCGCCTACGCCGCGGTCACCGGCCGCCGCCGCCTCTCCGACTCCGCTGCGAACGCGCTCGTCGCCGCCTTCGCGGCGACCGGCGTGGGCTCCGTCGTGCTGCTCGCCGCGCTCGCCGGGCGCGACTTCACGTTCGAGTACGTCGCGCGGGGGACGAGCCGGGAGCTCCCCCTCGGGTACACCCTGGCCGCCTTCTGGAGCGGCCAGGCGGGCTCGCTCCTCCTCTGGCTCCTCGTCCTGACGGGCGCGGCCTCCGCGGCGGTCGCGCTCAACCGGGGCCTCGTCCGCGACGTGCTGCCGTGGACGGTTCCGATCCTCGGCGCCGTGGCGGTCTTCTTCGGCCTGCTCCTCGTCTTCGTGGCGAGCCCCTTCGCCACGCAGGCCGCGCCGGCGGACGGGGCCGGGATGAATCCCAGCCTCCAGAACCCGTACATGATGATCCACCCGCCGATGCTGTACCTCGGCTACGTCGGCCTCACGATCCCCTTCGCATTCGCCATGGCCGCGCTCGCCTCCAAGCGGACGGACGAGCGCTGGATCGTCGCCACGCGTCGCTGGACGCTGGCTGCCTGGGCGTTCCTCGGCTTCGGCATCCTCCTCGGCGCCAAGTGGGCGTACGAGGAGGTCGGCTGGGGCGGCTGGTACGCATGGGACCCGGTCGAGAACGCCGCTCTGATGCCGTGGCTCGTCGCGACGGCGTTCCTCCACTCGGTCATGGTCCAGGAGAAGAAAAACATGCTGAGGGTGTGGAACGTCCTCCTCGTCGCGGGGGCGTTCGGGCTCTCGCTCTTCGGGACGTTCCTGACGCGCAGCGGGGTCATCAACTCGATCCACAGCTTCACGCAGTCGTCCATCGGGCCGTGGTTCCTCGGCTTCATCGCCGTCGTCGCGGCGGCCGCCACCGCGCTGATCCTCGTCCGTCTGCCGCACCTGCGGGCGCGGACGCGCCTCGAGTCGCTCGTGTCGCGGGAGGCCGCCTTCCTCTACAACAACCTCTTCCTCGTCGCGCTCGCGCTGACGGTCCTGTGGGGCGTCGTCTACCCGCTCGTCTCGGAGGCGGTGCGAGGCGTCGCCGTCACCGTGGGAGCGCCCTACTACGACTTCTTCGCCGTCGTCTTCGGGCTGCCGCTCGTGCTGCTCATGGGGATCGGTCCGCTCGTCGCCTGGCGGCGGGCGTCGCTCCGCGCGCTCGGTGGCTCGCTCCTCTGGCCCGCGGGGACCGCCCTCGCCGTCGGCGCGCTCCTGCTCGCGCTGGGCGCCGGGTCGAGCCCGGCAGGCCTCGTCGGCTACACGTTCGGCGCGTTCGTCCTCGCCGCCATCGTGCTCGAGTTCGCCCGCGGGACGCGCGCGCGCAAGGGTCTCGGACCGGGAGGCTGGACGGCCGCGTTCACCGGCCTCGTCGGGCGCAACCGCCGGCGCTACGGCGGCTACGTCGTGCACGCCGCCATCGTGCTCCTCCTCTTCGGCGCGGTCGGCATCGGTGGCTTCTCCACCTCGGCCGAGCGCAAGCTGGCGCCGGGCGAGTCGCTTCGGGTCGGGGACTACCGCCTCGAGCTCCTCGGCACCGAGCAGCGCCGCGGGGCCAACGCCGAGGAGCTGCGCGCACGCCTCGCCGTGTTCCGGGACGACGAGCCGCTCGGGACCGTCGCGGCCGGGAAGAACCGTTACCTCGCGGAGCAGCAGACGTCGAACGAGGTCGCCATCCGCACCGACTGGTTGCGGGCCGAGGACCTCTTCGTCATCGGCGACCAGTTCAACTCGGACGGCTCCGTCTTCGTCAGGGTCTTCGTCAACCCGCTCGTCAACCTCCTCTGGCTGTCCGGGCTCGTCTTCATCGCCGGCGCGCTCGTCACGCTGTGGCCCGACGCGCGGGAGCAGCGCCGTCTGGCCGGGCGCCTCGCCCTCGCGCGGGCGTGATCGTGGAGGCCGCCGCCCTCCTGCTCGCCGCTCTCCTCACCGCCGCCCTCGTCGTCTACGTGGCGCGCCCGTTCCTCCGCGCCGGCGAGAGGGAGCATGACGTGGCGGAGGACGGCGGCGAAGCCGCCGAGCGCCTGCGCCTCCTGGAGGAGCGCGACCGCGCGCTCGCGGCGCTGAAGGAGCTCGAGTTCGACCACCGGACGGGAAAGGTGTCGGACGCCGACTACCGGGCGCTCGTCGGACCGCTGCGCCGGGAGGCGGGCGAGGCTCTCCGCGCGCTCGAGCGGGCTGCGGAGCCGGAGCGCGAGCGACCACGGGCCGATGTCCGCGGTTGACTGCCCGAACTGCGGCGCCTCGGTGCCGGCGACGAGCCGCTTCTGCCCCGAGTGCGGGCGGCCGCTCGCGGCGGACTCGCCCCCGACGGCCGTCTACGACGTGGCGCCGCGGCGTCTCTGGCCTCCGGACCCGCTGCTCGTCGTCGTCATCCTCATCGCCGCCGGCGCCGTCATCCTGCTCGTCGGCGGCGAGTGGGCCTGGGGGCTCGTCGTCCTCCTGCTGGCCGGCCTCGTCTTCCTCACCCAGCGGGAGGTGGAGCGGCGCGCCGCCGGCAGGACGCTCGCCGCGCTCGGCGCCCGCTTCTCGGCGCAGAGGGACGTTCTGAGCGCCCGCTCGCGCGGGCAGCTGGAGCTCTTCCGGGCGCGCCGGGACCTCGCGGAGCTCGAGGCGCAGCGGGGGCGCTGCTACGCAGATCTCGGTCGGGCGGTGTGGGGCGAGGACGAAAAGGGCATGGAGGGCGCGAAGAGCGCCCTCGGCGACCTCGTCGAGCGGATCCACGCAAAGGAGGCCGAGATCGAAATCCTGATCGCCCAGATCGACGAGCGCGTCCGGCGCGCGCAGGCGGGCGTCGCGCCTACGGAGATGATGGAGAGCCCGCCCGAGCCCGCTCGCGTCCCGGAGCCCTGGCCACCGCCGGACGAGGGCGACCCGCCGGAGCCGGCCATCGTGCCGGAGCCGTCGCCGGACGAGCCTCCGCCCGAGCCGGAGCGGCCGCCGACGCCGCAGGGAAAGCGCGGCGCGAAGGGTCGCTAGCGCCGCTCCGGCGGGCCCTTCGCCTGCAGAAATCCGTCATCTGGTGTAGAAAACGGTCTCTCAGGAGGCCGAAAACCCCCCGGACGGGGCGCAGGTACGTCCGCGCCCCCGACGAAACTCCCACCAGGTGCCGGACGCCCCCCGCATCCGCTTGCTCGCCGCTCTCGCCGGCGCCGCCTTCGTCCTCGTCGTCCCGTCCGCGGTCGGGCAGTCCCTCTACGACCGCCAGGCAGAGCTGGGCACGCGCATGTCCGGCCTCCGGGAGGACATCGAGGCGGCCAAGGCGAAGGAGGGCGTCCTCTCGAACGACATCGAGGCTGCGAACACGAGGATCGACGCCCTCGCCGGCGACATCGACGCCCTCGCCGCGCGGATCGCCGTGCTCGAGCAGGAGCTCGCGGAGCACCGGGCGCGCCTCGCGGAGCTCGAGGCGCTCTTCGACGAGCAGACACGGAACCTCGAGCACCTCAGGAGGCAGTTCGCCGCGGCGCAGCAGATCCTGGAGGAGCGCCTGGTCGAGCTCTACCAGGAGGGCGAGGAGGACGCCATCGGCATCCTGCTCGAGGTCCAGAGCCTGAGCGACTTCCTCGACCAGCTGGAGTACTTCGACGGCATCGGCCGGCAGGACCGCGCCATCACCGACGAGCTCGAGCGCCTCAAGGGCGAGATGCGGGTCGCCCGCGAGAAGACCCGGGCCACGAAGGCGAAGGTCGCGGAGGCGACGGCCGTGATCGCCGACAAGACGGCCGAGCAGATCGCCGCCCGCCAGGCCCTCGTCGCAGAGCAGAACGCGCTCGCCGCCGCGCGGGAGAGCAAGCAGGGGCTCCTCGCCCAGACGCGGCAGGACCGCCACGAGGCGGAGGAGGACCTGGACGCCCTCCAGGCAGCGAGCGCCGACCTCGCCGCCAGGATCCGCGCCGCGCAGGCGGCCGCCGCTGCCCAGCAGAGCGCCTCCTCCGGCGGAGGAGGCTCGAGCGGGGGCGGCTCGACCGGAGCCGGCACCTCCGCGAGCGGGTTCATCTGGCCGGTGAGCGGCGTCGTCACGAGCGGCTTCGGCTGGCGCTGGGGGCGCATGCACGAGGGCATCGACATCTCCGCTCCGGCGGGGACGCCCATCCGCGCCGTCGCGGCCGGCACGATCATCTACTCCGGGTGGCTGGGCGGCTACGGCCAGATCACG
>DATAAQ010000190.1:0-12108 GCA_036260055.1 Gaiellaceae bacterium
GGCGCCCGGGACGAAGAGGAGCGGCAGGTACTCCTCGCGGAAGCGCGCCGCGGTCTCGGCATGAGCGGGAAGGCCGTCGCGCCCGACGGCGGCGAGGCCCGCTTCCCAGCCAGCCTCGAGCAGCTCGTCGTCGAAGGCGAAGTGGAAGAGCGTGTCGCCCCAGTCGAAGAGGACGGCGTCGAGCATCCCCGAGAGGTTAGTTAGGGTGCGCGGCCGTGGTCCGCAAGGTCCTCTTCGCCCTCCTCGTGCTCGGCCCGATCGCGGTGCTCGTCGACCGCTTCACGGAGCTCGGCGAGCTCCAGCTCTTCATCCTCGCCGCGGCGGCGCTCATCCCCCTCGCGTGGCTGATCGGCGAGGCGACGGAGCACGCGGCCCACCACACGGGCCCGGGCATCGGCGGCTTCCTCAACGCGACCTTCGGGAACGCGCCCGAGCTCATCATCGCGCTCCTGGCGGTGAACGAGGGGCTGACGGAGGTCGTGCGCGGCTCGCTCACGGGCTCGGTCGTCGGCAACCTGCTCCTCGTTCTCGGCTTCTCGCTCCTCTTCGGCGGCCGTGGGGCACTCGACCGGGAGTCCACCTTCACGTCGCTCGCGCTCGTCGCCCTCGCCGCGCTCGTCTTCCTCGTGCCCGCCATCCCCGGCTGGGAAGGCGACTACGACCGCCGCTCGCTCGCGGAGCTCTCCGTGCCCGTCTCCGTCGTCCTCCTGCTCGCGTACGTGGGCGTCACCTGGTACGCCCTCCGGCGTCACCACCGGCTCCACGTCTCGGACGAGCCTCCGGAGATGGAGGCGTGGTCCTTCCCCTTTTCGCTCGCCGTCCTCGGCGGCGCGACGGTCGTGACGGCGTTCGTGGCCGAGACGCTCGTCCACTCGCTCGCCGTCTTCGCCGATGAGCTCGGGCTGACGGAGTTCTTCGTCGCCGCGGTGATCGTCGCGATCGTCGGGAACGCGGCGGAGCACGGCGGCGCGGTCGTCGTCGCGTACGGCGGGAACATCAAGCTCGCCGCCGAGATCGCGCTCGCGTCGAGCGCCCAGGTGGCGGTCTTCCTCGTGCCGGCCGTCGCACTGCTCTCGTGGGCGATCGAGCCGCTCGCGCTGTCGTTCCGGCCCGTCGAGCTCCTCGCGGTCGGCGGCTCGGTCGTCTTCGCCTTCCTCCTCCTCTGGCAGGGGCAGTCGAGCCGCTTCCGCGGAGGGCTCCTCGTCGCCGCCTACGTCGCCGTCGCGGCGGCGTTCTTCGTCGTCGGCGACCGGTGACGGAGCGTCGGGGGTTCGGATAACCGAACCCGCGATGTGGCGGTTCCCGCCTTTCGCACGGCGCCGGGCGGGTGCGACCATGGAAACCGCGTTTCCCCCGGCCTGGAGGTCTTCACAGTGGCAACCATGGAACAGGTAGAGAACACGCTCGCGGAGACGGGCGGCCTCGTCGTGAGCGCCCGCGACGTCGCGCGCCGCTACGGCGAGGGCGACACGGCCGTCGACGCGCTCCGCGGCGTCTCGCTCGACGTCTCCCGCGGTCAGCTCACCGCCGTCATGGGGCCTTCGGGCTCCGGCAAGTCCACGCTCATGCACATCCTCGCCGGGCTCGACCGGCCGACGGAGGGCGAGGTGAGCATCGACGGCACGACGATCACGAAGCTCGGGGACACCGAGCTGACGAAGCTCCGCCGCAAGCACATCGGCTTCATCTTCCAGTTCTTCAACCTCCTGCCGATGCTGACGGCCGAGGAGAACATCGTCCTCCCGCTCGAGCTCGCCGGGCGCAAGCTCGACAAGGTCTGGATCGACGAGGTCATCGACAAGGTGGGGCTCGGTGACCGGCGCGCGCACCGCCCGAGCGAGCTCTCGGGCGGCCAGCAGCAGCGCGTCGCGATCGCGCGCGCCCTCATCTCGCAGCCGACCGTCGTCTTCGCCGACGAACCGACCGGCAACCTCGACTCGACGACGGGCGGGGAGATCCTCGAGCTCCTCCGCGAGTCCGTCGACACCTACGGGCAGACGACGGTCATGGTCACGCACGACGCGCGCGCCGCCGCCATCGCCGACCGCGTCCTCTTCCTCGCCGACGGGCTGATCGTCAAGGAGCTCGGCCGCTGCGATCCCCGCGACGTCCTCGCCGCGATGGAAGAGGTGAGCCGCCTGTGATCCGCGTCGCGCTCCGGGGCCTGGCGGGGCGCAAGCTCCGCGCCTTCCTGACCGCGTTCGCGATCGTCCTCGGAGTCGCGATGATGAGCGGCACCTACGTCCTCACGGACACGATCGACAAGGCGTTCTCGCAGATCTTCGACGAGTCGTACGCCGGCACCGACGTCGTCGTGAGCGGCGAGGGCGCCGACATCAGCTTCCAGGGCAGCACGACGGAGACGCCGCCCGTCCAGGAGGAGCTCCTGGACGACATCCGCGCGCTTCCCGGCGTCGAGCTCGCGATGGGCGGGATCTACAACGAGCAGGACACGAAGATCCTCACGCGCGAGGGCAAGGCGATCAACACGCAGGGGGCGCCGAGCCTGGGCTTCGGGGTCGACACGAGCCCGGAGTTCGAGCGCTTCAACCCCGCGAATCTCGTCGCGGGCCGGTGGCCCGAAGGCGACGGCGAGGTCGTCATCGACGCGGGCACGGCCGACAAGCAGGGATACGAGGTCGGCGACACGGTGCAGATCGCCACCCTCGAGCCCAAGCAGCCGTTCGAGGTCGTCGGCATCGCGAAGTACGGGGACGTCGACTCGCTCGGGACCGCGACGTTCGCCATCTTCGAGCTGGGAACGGCGCAGGCTCTCCTCGACCGCGAGGGCGAGTTCGACGCCATCTCGGTCGCCGGGGCCGAGGGCACGACGACTGAGGAGCTCATCGCCGAGATCCGGCCGGTGCTCCCGGACGACGCGAAGGTGCGTTCCGGCGTGGCCGAGGCGCAGGAGCAGAAGGACGAGATCAGCGAGTTCACGAGCTTCATCGAGTACTTCCTGCTCGCCTTCGCCGGCATCGCGCTCTTCGTCGGCGCCTTCGTCATCTTCAACACGCTCTCGATCACCGTCGCGCAGCGGACGCGGGAGTTCGCCACGCTCCGCACGGTCGGCGCCTCGCGTCGGCAGGTGCTGGGCTCGGTGATCGCCGAGGCGCTCACGATCGGAATCATCGCCTCGGTCGTCGGGCTCTTCGGCGGCCTGGGCCTCGCGATCGGCCTGAACCGGCTCTTCCAGGCGCTCGACCTCGAGCTACCCACGGCCGACACGGTCTTCGCCACGCGGACCGTCGTCGTCTCCCTCGTCGTCGGAATCGGGATCACGCTCCTGGCGGGCCTGTTCCCGGCCCTGCGCGCGACGCGCGTGCCGCCCATCGCCGCAGTCCGCGAGGGCGCCGAGCTGCCCCGCTCGCGCTTCGCGCCGTTCGCGCCCTACGTCGCCCTCGTCGCGATCGCGGGGGCGGTCGCACTGCTCGCCTACGGCGCGTTCCGGGACAATCTCGGGACCGCCGACAGGCTCCTCGCCATCGCCGGCGGCGTGATCCTCCTGTTCACCGGCGTCGCGATGATCTCGTCCCGGCTGGTGCGGCCGCTCGCCGCCGTCGTCGGCTGGCCGGCCCGCCAGATCGGCGGCGCCGCGGGGAGGCTCGCGCGGGGGAACTCCGTGCGGAACCCGGGCCGGACGGCCGCGACCGCCGCCGCGCTCATGATCGGGATCGCCCTGGTGACGTTCGTCGCCGTGCTCGCCACCGGGATGAAGGAGTCGAACCGGGGCGCGCTCGAGGAGCAGGTGATCGCGGACTACGTCGTCACGTCGCAGGACGGCTTCACGCCGTTCGTCGCCGAGGCGGGCGAGACGTTCAAGCGCACCGGCGACGCGCAGCTCGTGACGAGCGTCCGCTCGGAGCTCGGGCGCATCGACGGCAACGACGGCTACGTGACCGGGATCGAGCCTGGCGCGATCGCGAACGCGTACAACTTCGACTGGGCCGACGGGTCGGAGGCGGTGCTCGCCGAGCTCGGGTCGAACGGCGCCATCGTCGACGTCGACTTCGCCGAGGAGAAGGGCCTCGCGGTCGGCGACACCGTCCCGCTCGTCTCCGCGTCCAACGAGAGGATCGACATCGAGATCGTGGCGACGTACGAGCCGCCGCCGTTCTACCCCATCCTCGGCAGCGTCTCCATCTCGAAGGCGACGTTCGACAGGATCTACGAGCGCCCGCGCAACCAGTTCACGTTCGTGAACGTCCAGGGCGACCCGAGCGACGCGAAGACGGCCGCGCTCGAGCGGGCGGTCGCCGACTACCCCGACGCGAAGGTGCAGACGCTCGACGGCTGGATCACGCAGCAGGACGAGGACTTCAACCAGTTCCTGACGATGCTGTACGTGCTCCTCGCGCTCTCGGTCATCGTGAGCATCTTCGGCATGGTCAACACGCTCGTCCTGTCGGTCTACGAGCGGACGCGCGAGCTCGGCATGCTCCGCGCCGTCGGCATGACCCGCCGGCAGGTACGGCGGATGGTCCGGCACGAGAGCGTCATCACCGCGCTCATCGGGGCCGCGCTCGGGCTCCCGCTGGGGATCTTCCTCGCCGCGCTCGTCACCCGCGCGCTCGGCGAGTTCGACCTCCGCTTCGCGGTCCCGGTCGACCAGCTCGTCGTCTTCGCAGTCATCGCCGTCGTCGTCGGCCTGGTCGCCGCGATCATGCCGGCGCGACGGGCCGCTCGACTGAACGTCCTCCAGGCACTCCAGTACGAGTAGGCCCGCCGGCCGGGGGAGGGGTGCGGCCACGACGCCCCTCCTCCGGCTCTCTGTTGCACAACCGTTACAGGTCCGTTCGTAACGCGTTTCGCGTACGGGAGACGATGACGGCATGGAGAGGAAAGAGCTCGCGTACCGCAGGAGCGACGGCCTCGACGTCTCGCTCCTCTGGAGCCCGGCCGACGACTCGCTCGCCGTCGTCGTCGTGGACGAGCGGCTCGGCGTGACGCTCGAGCTCCCCGTCCGGGGCGAGAATCCCCTCGACGTCTTCTACCACCCCTTCGCCGTCGCGAGCCGCCGCGGCGCCCCAATCGCCGCCTGACCGCCTCGTCGCGGGGCTCTGTTAGTCTCCCACGGCTCTGCGCCTGGGACTCGCACTCGTCGCCTCGCTGACGGGCGCGCTCGTAGTCGCCGGCTCGAGCGGCGCCGACCCGCCCGGCCTCGCGTCGAAGCAGGCGGAGGCGCAGGCCGTGCTCGCCGAGATCGAGGCGATCGACATGCAGCTCGACCGCGCGGTGGACGCGTACAACGGCGCCACGCTCCGGCTCGAGGAGATCGAAGGCGAGCTGGCCGAGAACGCGTCGCGCCTCCGTGCCGCCCGTGCCGGGCTGCGCACGGCCCGCGAGCGCGCAGCAGAGCGGCTCGTCCAGCTCTACACGTCGGGCGAGCCGGAGACGGTCGAGGTCCTCCTCGGCGCGACGAGCTTCTCCGACCTCCTCGACCGGATCGACACGGCGAGCCGGATCGCCGTGGAGGACGCGCGCATCGCAGGAGAGGTGGAGCGCTACGAGGGCGAGGTCGAGCGGCGCGGGCGCGAGCTCGAGGAGGCCCGGGCGGAGCAGGAGGAGGTCGTCGAGCGCCGCGCCGCCCAGCGGGCGGAGATCCAGGACCAGCTCGCCGAGCGGCAGCGGCTCTACGAGTCGATCGAGGGCGAGATCGAGCGTCTGCGCGCGGCCGAGCAGGCGCGCCAGGCGCGCCTCGCCGAGCAGGCCCGGGAAGAGGCCGCCGCCGCGCAGCGCCCGGAGGCCGACGGCTCCGGGCAGGCCACCGCGTCCCAGCCGAAGCAGCCGGCGCCGGCACCAGAGCCCACTCCGGGCCCGGCCCCGTCGCCGCCTCCCGCCCCTGCGCCGTCGCCGCCGGCCGGACCGGGGCACCCCGAAGTCGTGCCGATCGCCCTTCGCTACCTCGGCATTCCCTATCGCTGGGGCGGCGCCTCGCCGTCGACCGGCTTCGACTGCTCGGGCTTCGTCATGTACGTGTACGGCAAGATCGGGATCTCGCTGCCGCACCACGCGGCCTCGCAGTACGCGTACGGAAGGCCGGTCGCCCGCTCGCAGCTCGTCCCCGGAGACATCGTCTTCTTCAACGGGCTCGGGCACAACGGCATCTACGTCGGGGGTGGCCGCTTCGTCCACTCGCCGCACACGGGCGACGTCGTCAAGATCTCGAGCCTCTACGACTCGTGGTACGCGTCCACCTGGGTGGGCGCCCGGCGGCTCTAGAGCCTCCGCGCCCGCGGGTCTAGCTAGTAGGGCGTCGGGGCGTCGGCGGCGACGTCGAGCGGCCGGGCGGCTCCCGTGAGGGCGCGTGGAACACGCTCGATCGCCTCCTCGATCTCCTCGGGCGTGACGTCCAGGTGCGTGACCGCGCGGAGGACCCCGTGCCTCGACGCGAACGAGAGGAGCACGCCCTCGGCGCGCAGACGCGAGATCGCCTCGTCGCCGTCGAGCCCGAGGCGGGCGACGTCGACGAGGACGAAGTTCGTCTCCACCTGCTCGACGTCGACCGGGAGCCCCGCCGCGGCCAGGCCCTCGCCGAGCCGGCGGGCGTTCGCGTGGTCGTCGGCGAGCCGCTCGACGTGGTGATCGAGCGCGTAGAGGCCGGCGGCCGCGACGATCCCCGCCTGGCGCATCGCGCCCCCGAAGAGGTGCTTCATGCGCCTGGCCTTCGCCATCCGCTCCCGAGAGCCGGCGACGAGCGCTCCCAGCGGGCACCCGAGCCCCTTGGAGAGGCAGAGCGTGACGGTGTCGAACTCGCGCCCGTACTCCGCCGCCGGAGTTCCGCTCGCAACCACGGCGTTCATGAGCCGCGCGCCGTCGAGGTGCACCGCCAGGTCGTGCCGGCGCGCCTCGGCGACGACCTCGCGCACCTCGGCGAGCGGCCAGACGCGACCGCCGCCGCCGTTGTGGCTGTTCTCCAGGCAGACGACGCGGGTGGGCGCCATGTGCAGGTCTCCGCGCGGGCTGACCGCCTCGCGGAGCTGCTCGCGGGTGAAGCGTCCGTGCTCGGTGTGGAGCGCCTTCATCGCGAGTCCGGAGTGCACCGCCGGCCCGCCGAGCTCGTAGCGGAAGACGTGGGCGAGCGCCTCGGCCACGACCTCGTCGCCCGGCTCGGAGAGGACGCGGAGGGCGATCTGGTTCGCCATCGTCGCGGTCGGCACGAAGACGGCCTCCTCCTGGCCGAGCAGGTCGGCGCCGCGCTCCTCGAGCGCGAGCACGGTCGGGTCCTCGCGCTTCTGCTCGTCGCCGACGAGCGCCTCGGCGATCGCCCGGCGCATCCCCGCAGTCGGCTGCGTGACGGTGTCCGAGCGGAGATCGATCACGGCGGTCAGGCTAGCGTCCCCCGAGGGTCAGTCCTCGGCGGGCAGGAGGATCCAGAGAACCACGTACGCGAGGACCTGCGGCCCGGGGATGAGGATCGAGAGCACCGCCGCCAGCCGGACGAGCCACTTGCTCCACCCGTAGCGACGCGCGATCGCCGCGCAGACGCCGCCGAGCACGCGCCCCCGACGCGGCCGCACGAGGCCGTTTCTGCGAAACCACTCGCGCATCCCGGAGCAGGCTAGCTGGCGAGCCGCGCCGCGAGCTCCTCGAACCCGCCCTCGCGTGCGAAGGCGGCTGCCGTGCGCCCGTCGTCGGCGGCAGCCGCGGGGTCGGCGCCGTGCGCGATCAGGAGCTCCGCGAGGGCCGCGTCGCCGTGCTGCGCGGCCGCGTGGAGCGGGGTGAAGCCGCCCGCCTGGCGCGCGTTCGGGTCGGCGCCGCGCTCGAGCAGGAGCCCGGCCGTCTCCGTCTGGCGTGCGGCGGCGGCGCTGTGCAGCGGAGTCACGACGATCTCCTCGTTGCGCGCGACGGCGTCCACGGGTGCCCCTCGCTCCACGAGGAGCTGCGCCGTCTGCGGATGGCGGAAGAACGCGGCCAGGTGGAGCGGCGTGAAGCCGCCGGGGCCGAAGGCCGCGGCGAGCGTCGCGTCGGCGTCGAGGTGCGCCGCGACGAGCTCCGTGCGCCCGAGCGCCGCGGCCTCGAAGACGTCCAGCTCGGGATCCTCGGCGAGGAGGACGGCGACCCGGCTCTCGTCCCCCTCGTAGAGCGCCTTGAGGATCTCACTCAAGGAACGTGTCCTCGTCGCGGTAGGCCGGGGCGCAGCAGCAGAGGAAGCGGACCTCGCCGGCCTCGTCCGCGCGGATGCTGTGCCGCGCTCCCGGCGGAATCAGGACGGCGTCGCCCGCCTGGACGCGGGCCCGGGCTCCGTCCACCTCCATCTCGCCGACGCCCGCGAGCAGGACGTAGATCTCCTCCGTCTCCGCGTGGTAGTGGCGCCGGGTCGCCTGCCCCGGCGCGAGCGCCGCCTCCGCGAGGCTCTGGTTCTCGGCGCCGCCGGCGGCGGCGTCGAGGAGGACGCGGATCGTGCTCCCGTCGAGCGTCGTGAACGCGGTAGCGTCTTCGCGGCTGCGGACGTTCACGCGCTCGGCTCCGCGAGCGCCTCCAGCTCCGCCCTGCAGGCGGCCCGGCACTCGGCGTCGGGGGCGCCCGCGGCCGACTCGGCCAGGACGGCGCGCGCCTCGTCCCCGCCGACGAGGCGGGCAGCCCGCGCAAGGTCCGGCATGAAGTCGTGCTCGTGGGCGCGGATACGCTCGAAGATCTCCGCGGGCCGCCCGCCGAGGACGACGGACACGACCTCCGCCGTGCGCCGTACCGGCTCGTCCCCCGGCCGACGCCCCTCCGCGAGGCGGCGGACGCGGGGAAGCGCGCCCTCGTCCCGGAGCTCGGCGAGCGTCCACATCGCCGTGGCCGCCTCGGCCGGGTCGCGCGAGCGGAGGCGGCGGCGGAGCGAGGGGACGAGGCGCCGGGCCGCGTCCGGGTCGAGGACGACGAGGTCGGCGACGGCGCTCTCGCGGACCCGGCGGTCGCGGTCGCGCGTCAGGCCCATGACGACGTAGACGCCGCCGTCCTCGAGCACGTCGCGCGCCGCCGCGGAGACCCAGCGGCGGATTCCGGGGTCCGCGTGCCGCGAGAGCTCATCGAGGACGCGCACCGCCCGGCCGCGGTCGGCGCGGAGCTCGGCAACGACGGCCGCGAGCTCGCCCGCGTCCCCACGCGCGACGACTGCGGCGACCCGCTCGGTGGTTCCGCCGACGTCGTCCCTGTCGAGGAGGTCCTCGAGCCGGCGTGCCGTCCGCCGCCACCAGCCGTGCTCGCGCGCGCGCCGGCGCACGGTCTCCCGGAAGAGGTGCTCCTCGTCGGCCCGCTGGAGCAGGATCTGCCCGAGCACGTCGCGCTCGTCCGCCGCGAGCTCCTCCTTCGCGAAGCGGGCCACTGCGGCGATGAACTCGTCGCCCTCGTGTGCGTCGGCGAGCTCTTCGACGCGCTCGTCGAGCTCCTCCCGCGTCCACGCCATGCTCACGCGCCCTTCTGGGCCTCGAGCGCCTCCCCCTCCGCCGGCTCGCCGCTCAGATCGGGGTGCTCGTCGAAGCCGTACTTCACGATCGCACGCTTGGCGGCCTTCACCTCGTCGAGCCGGCGAACCGGCCGGCGACCGGGCGCGTCCTTGACCACCTGGGGATCCGAGGCGGCCTCGTCCGCGATCCGCAGCATCGCCTCGGCGAAGGCGTCGAGCGTCTCCTTCGCCTCCGTCTCGGTCGGCTCGATCATGAGCGCCTCGGGGACGATGAGCGGGAAGTAGATGGTCGGCGGGTGGAAGCCGTAGTCCATGAGCCGCTTCGCGACGTCGAGGGCGGTGATCCCGTGCTCGCGCTTGAGCGTGCGGGCGGAGACGACGAACTCGTGCATGCAGAGCCGGTCGAAGGGGACGTCGTAGGCGGCCCGCAGGCGGGCGAGCAGGTAGTTCGCGTTGAGGACCGCCGCCTCCGACATCTCGCGCAGCGCCGGCCCGTACGAGCGGATGTACGCGTACGAGCGGACGAACACGCCGAAGGGGCCGCAGAAGCCCCGCACCTTGCCGATCGACCTCGGGCGGTCGTAGTCGAGCCGGAAGGCGTCGCCGTCGCGGACGACCGCCGGGACGGGCAGGAACGGCTCGAGCGCCTCGCGGACGACGATGGGACCGCCGCCCGGGCCGCCGCCCCCGTGCGGCTGCGAGAAGGTCTTGTGCAGGTTGATGTGGACGATGTCGAAGCCCATGTCGCCGGGGCGCGAGATGCCGCAGACGGCGTTCAGGTTGGCGCCGTCGTAGTAGAGGAGCGCGCCGGCGTCGTGGAAGATCGCGGCGACCTCCTCGATGCGCTCGTCGAAGAGCCCGAGCGTCGAGGGGTTCGTCAGCATGAGGCCTGCAGTCTCCTCGTTGACCTTGGCGCGGAGGTCGTCGAGGTCGAGGTTGCCGCGCTCGTCCGTCTCGACCTTCTGGAGCGTGTACCCCGCCATCGTCACGCTCGCCGGGTTCGTCCCGTGCGCGGTGTCCGCGGTGATGACGTTCGTCCGCTTCTCGCCGCGGTCGGCGAAGTAGGCCCGCATCAGCATCAGCCCGGTCAGCTCGCCCTGCGAGCCGGCGGCGGGCTGCAGGGAGACGGCGTCGAGGCCGCACACCTCGGCGAGGATCTCCTGCAGGCGCCACATGACCTCCAGCGCGCCCTGCGCGGCCTCCTCCTCCTGGTGGGGGTGGAGGTCGCGGAAGCCGGGCAGGTTGACCACGCGCTCGTTCACGCGCGGGTTGTGCTTCATCGTGCACGAGCCCAGCGGGTAGAAGCCGGTGTCGACGCCGAAGGTGCGGTCGGCGAGCGCGGTGAAGTGGCGCACGAGCTCGGGCTCGGAGACTTCGGGGAGGCGCGGCGGCCGCGCCCGCCGGAGGCCCTCGGGGATCTCGGCCGCGGGGAGGTCGAAGCGCGGAAGCGAGCCGGCGCGCCTGCCCGGCTGCGACTTCTCCCAGAGGAGCTTCACCGGGCCACCTCGCCGAGGACCTCGGCCAGGCGGTCGATCTCGGCAGGCGTCCGCTTCTCGGTCACGGCGACGAGCAGGGCGTCGTCGAGGCCGGGGTAGTCGCGCCCGAGCGCGTAGCCGGGGTGCACGCCGCGCTCGCGTGCATCCCGGATGACGTCCTTGGCGCTGCGTCCGACGCGGATCGCGAACTCCTTGAAGGTCGCCTGCTCCGCGAAGACGAGCGGGAGGCCGATGCGCTCCTTCGCGTACTCGCCGAGCGCCGTGCAGGTCTCGCCCAGCTCGCGTAGCCCCTGGGGGCCCAACCACGAGAGGTGCACCAGCCCCGCGAGCGCGAGGAGCGTCTGGTTCGTCGTGATGTTCGACGTCGCCTTCTCGCGGCGGATGTGCTGCTCCCGCGTCTGGAGCGTGAGGACGTAGCCGCGCTCGCCGGCCACGTCGGTCGTCTCGCCGACGATCCGGCCCGGCATGCGGCGGACGAACTCCGAGCGTGCGGCGATGAACCCGTAGTGCGGGCCTCCGTACGACTGGTAGTTGCCCGCGCTCTGACCTTCTCCGATCGCGAGCGCGCAGCCGTACTTCCCGGGTGCCTCGAGCACGCCGAGCGAGACCGGGTCGACGTGGGCGACCGGCAGCGCCTCCGCGTCGTTCGCGGCGGCCGCGAGGTCGGGCGCCGGCTCCAGGCAGCCGAAGAAGTTCGGCTGCTGAAAGAGGACGCAGGCAGCGTCCACGGCCGCTTCGCGGAGGTCCTCGGGATCCGTGACGCCGTTCCTGTGCGCGACCTCGAGGACGTCGAGGCCGAACCCGGGCGCGTACGTCTTGACGACCTGCCGTACCTGCGGGTGCACCGTCTCGCAGAGGACGACCTTCGCGCACCCCGTGACGTGCTTGGCGACGAAGCACGCGTCGGCGGCCACCGTCGTGCCGTCGTACCCCGAGGCGTTGGAGACGTCCATGCCCGTCACCTCGCAGATGGCGGTCTGGTACTCGAAGATCGCCTGGAGGACGCCCTGGCTCATCTCCGGCTGGTACGGCGTGTACGCGGTCAGGAACTCCCCGCGCGAGAGCATCGCGTCGACGAACGCGGGGACGTAGTGGTCGTAGATGCCGGCGCCGAGGAAGGACAGCTCCACGCCGGTGTGGACGTTCCGCGCGGCCAGCTCTTCGAGGTGCGCGACGAGCTCCGCCTCGGGCAGCGGCGGATCGAGGGCGAGCGGGCGG
>DATAAQ010000191.1:0-22150 GCA_036260055.1 Gaiellaceae bacterium
TTTGCAGCACCTCCGACGTCACGACGGTCACCTCCGGCTCTTCGTAGAGCCCGGCCAGAAGCTCGCGCATCTTCGGCTCGGCGAGGAACATGCTCCAGTCCTCGTGACCGTCGCGGTGCACGGCCACGCCGACGCAGTGCAGCAGCGCGCCCAGCACGACCACGACCTCCGCGTCCTCGGGGCTCATCCCGTAGTCGCGGACGACGTTCGCCTCGACCCCGTTCTTGGCGAGCTGACGGAGGAGCTTGAGGGCGATGTTCGCGACGATCTGGACGTGGACCCACGAGTGGTCGTTGATCTCGAGGCGCTTGACCGCGTTCACGTTGGCGACGTGCCACCACGCCTTCAGCTGCGGGTCGGCGTTCACGCGCTCGACGAGCTCGCGGAGCTTGCGGTTCGCCCTGGGGGGCACCCTGATCCGCATGCGCTCGATCGCCTGCTCCGGGGTGAGC
Source organism: Gaiellaceae bacterium (assembly GCA_036260055.1). Classification (GTDB taxonomy): domain Bacteria; phylum Actinomycetota; class Thermoleophilia; order Gaiellales; family Gaiellaceae; genus DASQWP01. Next base: position 453 of record DATAAQ010000191.1, read on the forward strand.
AGCGCCTCGCGTTCGGCCTCTTCCGAGACCGGGTCCTCGATCCGCCCCTCGGTCTCCCGGTCGAGCTCGGCCATCGGCCGAACCCTACTCCCTACTCCTCCGGCCGGTCGGTCAGCGTCACGGGGATCGTGCGCTCCTCGCCGTCGCGCAGAATCCTGAGCTCGATTCGGTCGCCCGGCGCCCGCTCGCGCAGGAGCGAAAGGAGGTCCTCCACCTGGCGCATCGGCTCGTCGTCGACGGCGAGGAGGACGTCGCCGGCCTCGACGCCCGCCCGGGCGGCGCCGGAGCTCGGGACGACCGAGAGGACGAGGACGCCCTCGTCGGTGTCGATGCCGAACCGCTCGGCGATCTGGGCGGTCAGCGGCGCGGGGCGGACGCCGAGGAAAGCGTGCTCCACGACGCCCTCCTCGAGGAGCTGCGTGACGACGTCGACGACCTCCGGAGAGGGTATGGCGAAGCCGATGGACACCGCCCGCGCCTCCGGCGGGATGTAGGCGACGTTGATCCCGATCACCCGTCCCTCGGCGTCGACGAGCGCCCCGCCCGAGTTCCCGGGCGAGATGGCGGCGTCCGTCTGGATGAGGTCGACGAGCGCGGGCGTCTGCCCGCCGGAGGGGATCGCGCGGTGGAGAGCCGAGACGATGCCCGCCGTGACCGTGTTCTCGAAGCCGAGGGGGTTCCCGACGGCGACGGCGAGCTCGCCGACCTCGGGCAGCTGGTCCGCGAACTCGGCGGCCGGCAGGCCGTCGCGCTCGACCTCGAGCACCGCGAGGTCCGTGCGCGGATCGGTCGCGCGGACTCGCGCCGGCTCGCGCGCTCCCGTGGCGAAGGCGACCTCGAGCTCGGACGCTCCCTCGACGACGTGGTGGTTCGTGACCACGGTGCCCGACTCGTCCCAGATGACGCCGCTTCCCTGGCCCCCGTCGGCGCGGAGCACCGCGACGACCGACGGCGCCACCTCGCGCACGACCCCGGGGATCCGGCCGAAGACGCCCCCGCCCTCGTCGCCCGAGTCGGCGGGCGCCGCCGCGACCGTCGTGACCGTCTCGACAGCCTCGCCGTCGCCGCCGCCGTCGTCGGCGGAGCAGCCGGCGGCCGCCGCACCCGCGACCAGGAGGAGGACGAACGCCCGTCGCACAGGGTGAGCGTGCTCGCGCGCGCTAGCTGCCAAACTCGGGAGCCGGCTCGGAGCCGGCCGCCTCGGACGCGCGCAGCCGGTAGTACGTCATCGTCCACGCCAGCGCGACGAACGGCGCCGTGAGCGTGCGGCTCGCGATGTCGAGCGCGATCGCGCCGAGGACACTGTCGAGGCCGCGCGCGAGCCCGCTGAAGACGAGGTTCACGGCCACGAGCACGACGATCGTCAAAACGAGCACGCCGAACACAGACCAACCGTGGCCGCGCACGAGCCGGCGGCTCCGCCCGAAGGCGGCCAGGACGCCGGCTCGCTCGAGCATGATGACCGGCACGATCACGAGCCACCACGTCCAGAGGACGAGCCCGGGGACGACGAGGAGCACGAAGCCGACGCCGACCCCGAGGACGGCGAGCAGGCCGGCGAGCGTAAGGGTGTTCAGCCGTGGCCGGACGCGCGAGAGGATCTCCTGGAGCGAGAGGTCGGCGCGGCCGTCGCGGATGTCCTCGATCGCGAGCACGAGCGCGCCCTGGAGCCAGAAGATGCCCGCGACGCCGATGATTCCGCCGACGAAGAGACCGAGGGGCCCGAGCAGGACGACGAGCACGAGCGTCAGCAGCGAGATGAGGAGGTAGACGACGAAGGCGATGGGGACGAGGTGGCCGAAGTGCTTCCTGTAGGCGTCCCAGGCCTCGCCCATCACCTCGCCGGCCCTCATGGGCGAGTGAGCGTACCGGAGGCTAGGCCGCCGCGGCCCAGTCGCCGTAGAGCGAGAGGTAGCGGCCGCCGCGGGCCACGAGCTCCTCGTGCGTCCCCTGCTCTACGACGCGCCCGTTCTCGAGGACGACGATGAGGTCCGCTCCCCGGATCGTCGACAGCCGGTGCGCGATGATGAACGCCGTCCGGCCGGCGAGGAGCCGCCGGAGCGCGCGCTCGATGCGGCGCTCGGTGCCGATGTCGACGCTCGAGGTCGCCTCGTCGAGGATGAGGATGCGCGGGTCGGCGAGCAGCGCCCGCGCGAACGCGACAAGCTGCCGCTGGCCGAGCGAGAGCCGGCTCCCGCGCTCGGCCACCTCGGTGTCGTAGCCGTTCTCGAGCGCGACGATGAACTCGTGCGCGCCCACGGCGCGGGCGGCGCCCGCGACCTCCTCGTCGCTCGCCCCCGGACGTCCGAACGCGATGTTCTCCCGCACGCTGCCTCCGAAGAGGAAGCCTTCCTGGGGCACGATCCCGAGCTGGCGGCGGAGGCTCTCCTGCGTCACGTGGCGGAGGTCGTGGCCGTCGATCGTCAGACGGCCCTCCCGCGGGTCGTAGAAGCGCGCCAGGAGCTTGGCGATCGTGGACTTGCCGGCGCCCGTATGGCCTACGAGCGCCACCGTCGTCCCCGCCGGAACGTCGAGGTCGATCCCGTGCAGGACCTCGGGGCCGTCCCCGTAGCCGAAGCGGACGCTCTCGAAGCGAACGCGGCCGGTCACGGGGGGCAGCTCGCCGGCGCCCTCGCGATCTCGCACCTCCGGCTCCTCGTCCAGCACGTCGATGATCTTGTCGAGGGCGGCGACGGCGGCGAGGAAGGTGTTGTAGAGCTGCGACAGTTGCTGCACCGGGTCGAAGAAGTTGGCCAGGTAGCCGATGAACGCGAAGAGCGTCCCGATCGTCATCGAGCCGTCGAAGACGAGGTAACCGCCGAACCCGAGGACGACGGACGTCGCCGCCGACGAGAGGAAGTCGACGAACGGGAAGTAGAGGCCGTTGAGGACGACCGTCTCGTGGTTGGCGGCGCGGTAGCGGTCGTTGACCTCCCTGAACTGCTCGGCGTTGCGCTCCTCGCGCGTGAACGACTGGAGCACCCGCATCCCGGAGATGTCTTCCTGCAGCGCAGCCGTCACGAGCCCGAGGCGCTCGCGGACCCGCCGGTAGGCGCGCGACGAACGTCGGCGGAAGATAGCCGTCGCCACGCTCATGATCGGGAAGACGGCGAGCGTCGCGAGGGCGAGCCTCCAGTCGAGGACGAAGAGGATGATCGCGGAGCCGACGAGCGTGAGGGTGTTCTGGAGGAGGCTCGTGACCCCGTCGGTGACGAGCTGGTCGAGCGCCTCCACGTCGTTGGTCAGCCGGGAGATGACCGCCCCGGCCCGGTTGCGCTCGAAGAAGCCGAGGGAGAGGCGCTGGAGGTGCCGGAAGAGCCGCCGGCGCAGGTCGGCGAGGATCCGCTCGCCGACCCAGCCCGTGTAGTACGTCTGCGCCATGCCGGCCGCCCAGTTGAGGACGCCGGCTCCCAGGAACGCCGCGACGATCCACCCGAGGAGCTGGAGGTCCTCCTGGCGGATGCCGCGGTCGATGGCGATCTTGGCGAGGTACGGCGGGGCGAGCGCCGTGAGGACGGCCGCGAGGAGCGAGGCGACCGCGAGCCACGTGCGGCCGCGGTACGGCCTCGTCAGCGCGACGAGCACGCCGATCCGCCGCGCCGTGCGTGCCCAGCTCCAGTCGTCGACCTCGGCGCCGCGGGGCTGCGTCAGGTGGCTCCCCGGCTGGTGCACCCTCACGTGAGCCGCCTTTCGCCGCGGACGTCCCGCTCCGTCCCGTACGCGTCGGCGGCGCTCGCGACGGGTGTCCAGGTCGCGCGCGCGTCCGACACGGGAGACCCACCTCCCCGACCCGATGGCGCCAGCCTAGCGCCCGAATCCGCACGCGTGGCGCGCCGGACCGTGCCGAGTTCGTGCCGGCTCACGAGGCTCGCGCCCCCTCTTCGGCCGCCGAGATGGCCTCGAGCTCGACGAGGCCGTGCTCCTCGATGTCGCGGAGAACGGGGTGGTCGGCCAGCTCCTCGCGCGTTCCGCGCGCGGCCACGCGGCCGTGCTCGAGGACGACGACCTCGTCCGCGAGCGCGATCGTCGAGAGACGGTGCGCCACGATCAACGTCGTCCGTCCCTTCATCGCCTCCCGTAGGCCGAGCCGGATGCGCGCCTCGGTCGTCGCGTCGACCGACGCAGTGGCGTCGTCCAGGATGAGCACCCGCGGGTCGACGAGGATCGCGCGCGCGATGGCGACTCGCTGCCGCTGGCCGCCCGAGAGGGTGATCCCGCGCTCGCCGACGACCGTGTCGTAGCCCTCGGGCAGCGCGCAGATGAAGTCGTCGGCCTGCGCCATGCGCGCCGCGCGCACGATCTCCTCCTCGGTCGCCCGGGGCGCGCCGAAGGAGATGTTCTCCCGCACCGTCGTCGAGAAGAGGAACGGGTCCTGCGAGACGATGCCGATCGCGCGGCGGAGGTCGGTGAGGCGGAGGTCGCGGACGTCCGCGCCGTCCAGGACGACGCGTCCTTCCTGGACGTCGTAGAAACGCGGGACGAGCGCCGTCAACGTCGTCTTGCCCGAGCCCGTGTGCCCGATGAGCGCGACCGTCGTTCCCGCCTCGATCTCGAGGTCGATCCCGTGCAGCACCGGCCGCTCGGGCTGGTAGCCGAACGTGACGCGCTCGAAGCGCAGCCGGCCGTCGCCGGGCGGAAGCGGACTCGCGTCCGGGCGCTCGGCGATCTCCTCCGGCTCGTCGAGGATCTCGAAGATGCGCTCTCCGGAGGCGGTCGCCCGCTGGGCCTGGCCGATCCACATGCCGAGCATCCGGAGCGGCATGACGAGCATGAGCACGTAGACGTTGAAGGCGACGAACGCGCCGATCGTGAGGTCGCCGTCGACGACGCGGTGGCCCCCCGCGAGGAGGACGGCCGCCTGGGCGAGCAGGGGCAGGAACGAGAGCAGCGGGACGTAGAACGCCCGCTGGCGGGTCGCCCGCAGGGACTGGTCGAAGACCGCCTCGTTGCGCCCCGCGAACCGCTCCTCCGCGCGCCGCTCCTGCGCGAAGGCCTTGACGACGTTGACGCCGACGATCGCCTCCTCGGCCGCGGTCGTCATGTCGCCCATCCGCTGCTGCACGTCCTTCAAGATCGGATGCGAGGAGCGGCTGTAGAGGAACGCGACCGCGACGAGCACGGGGGTGATCGCGAGCGCGATGAGGGCGAGCTGCCAGTCGTAGACGAAGAGGATCCCCGTCACTGCGACGATCGTGAGGATGTGCTGTCCGAAGAAGATGAGGCCGTAGCCGAGGAAGAACCGCACGCCCTGGAGGTCGACGGTCGCCCGCGACATGAGCTGTCCCGTCTGGTGGCGGTCGTAGAAACCCCAGGAGAGGCGCAGGAGCCGGCTGTAGAGCGCGTTGCGCATGTCGAACTCGACGCCGAGCGCCTGCCTGCCGGCGATGAAGCGGCGGCCCATGAGGAAGAGCGCGCGTGCGAGCCCCGCGATCGCGACGAGCGAGACCAGCACGACGAGCCGGCGCTCGTCGCGGTTCGTGACCGCGTCGTCGATGACGAGCCCGGTCAGCGCGGGGATCGCCATGCCCGCCGCCTGCGAACCGATCGCGAGCACGCCCGAGGCCGCGAGCGACCACCGGTACGGGCGCAGGAAGCCGAGCAGGCGGGCGAACGTGCGGAGCGCTCTGGGGCTGGAATCGGGCACCTGGGATCCAAACGCCGAGTCTAGTCGGAGGCTTCCGGCCTCCCGACTTGCGGCCGGGGAGGCGCGCCGCTAGCCTCGCGCGCTTGCTCCCGTGAACGGCCTGATCGAGCTCCTCAACGAGTCGACGCCGATCTACCCGCCCTTCGGCCGGTTGATCGTCGTCGTCGCCCTCTTCGCGCTCGCGTGGCTCGCCTCCCGTCTGGCCGGCCGGGCGGCGGCGTTCCTCGTCGACCGGAGCGAACGCCGCAGCGCGCTCGGCGCCGACCACGTCGACACCGGCGTCCTCACGGCGCTCAAGCAGCGGGAGACGGCCATCTCGCTCATCCAGACGAGCGTCACGTACCTCGTCTTCGCGATCGCGCTCGTGCTCTCGCTCATGACGCTGACCGGGGCGCGGAGGGTGGAGACCGTCGTCGGCGCGTCGTTCCTCGCGGTCGTCCTCGCCTTCTCGGCGCAGCGCTTCCTCACGGACATCATCGCCGGCCTCCTCATGTTCTTCGAGGGCTGGTTCCGGGTCGGCGACACCGTCCGCATCGAGCCGTGGGAGGCAGAGGGGGTCGTCGAGAAGGTCTCCCTGCGCTCGATCGAGGTGCGGAGCCTGAGCGGCGAGGTGATCCGGGTGCACAACTCGGAGGTCAAGGCGGTGCGCGTCCACCCGCGCGGCTTCCGCGAGTTCGAGGCCGAGCTCTACGTGAGCGACCTGGACGAGGCGCGCCGCCTCCTCGAGCGCGTCGCGCGGATCGTGCCCCTCGGCGTTGGCCACTTCGTCCGGCGCCCGCTCGTCGACGAGACCGAGGAGCTGGACGACGAGCTCGTCCGCATCCGCGTTCGCGCGGCCGTCGCTCCCGGCCGGGAGTGGCTCGCGCAGGACTTCCTCCCGAGCCTGATCGCAGAGCGCGCCGCCGAGGGCCTCGTCCTCCACGGCCCCGTCGTCACGGCGGTGGACGACCAGGCGACCCGCCGCTTCGCGCGCGCCTCGTGGACGGGGACCCGCCGCCGCGCTGCGTGACGTCGGGCCGCCCTGCGCCGCAGGCGGAAGCCCTTGTCACGCCCGGGTGGCGAGCTCCTCGAAGTAGCGGCTCGCCTCGTCCGGGCCGTTGACCGCGTAGACGTAGTCTCGCGCCCAAGCCTCGGCGTCCGGATGCCCGCTGGCGGCGATTCGCTCGGCCGCCTCGTCCAGGTCGTACGGAGTCCGCCGAAGCTCGACGTCGGGCCCGAGCAGCGCCCAGTACGCGCCGGGCTCGTCCTCGTACGGCATCCCGACGCTGCCCGCGTTGACGAGGCGCTTCCCGGCGACCATACGGTCGTACTGCACGTGGGTGTGCCCCGCGACGACGACCGCCTCGGCGACGCCCGCGAGCATCGGCGCGACGCGCTCGTCGGGGCTCACCCGCGTCACGATCTCCTCGTCGCTGCGCGGCGAGGCGTGGCAGAAGAGCACCGGGCCGAGCCCGTTGACGTCCAGGGTCAGCGTAACGGGCAGGCCGGCCAGGAAGTCCCGCTGCTCCCCCGTCAGCGCCTGCTCGGTGAAGCCGTCCGGCGCGCGGTCGGTGTTCCCACGGACGAAGCGGGCACGCTCGTCCAGCGCGAGGAGCTCCTCCAGCGTCTCGCGCGGGAACGGCCCCAGCACGGCGTCCCCGCCGACGACGACGACGTCCGGCTGAACCGCCCCGAGCTCAGCGAGCACGGCCTCCAGAGCGGGCAGGTTCCCGTGGACGTCGTAGAGAGCCGCAACGCGCACGCCTCGTAAGCTAGCGACCGTGTCGCTCCCGCTGGAGTCGGTCCCGAACGTCTCGGAGGGCCGGGACGGCGCCGTCCTCGCCGACCTGCGCCGCGCGATGTCGGCGCCGGCGCGCCTCCTCGACGTGCACACGGACTGGGACCACCACCGCTCCGTCTTCACCCTCGTCGGGAGCGGGGAGGAGCTGATCGAGACGCTGCTCGCGGGCATCCGCTGCGCCGCCGAGCGGATCGACCTGCGCCGCCACGAGGGTGCCCACCCGCGGATCGGAGCCGCGGACGTCGTCCCCCTCGTCCCGCTCGAGCCGGAGGCCGAGCCGGCCGCCCGCGAGGCCGCCCTCCGCCTCGCCGACAGGATCGCGGACGAGCTGGAGCTCCCCGTCTTCCTCTACGGCCGCCTGGCCCCGGACGCGCGCGAGCCGGCCTTCTTCCGGCGGGGGGGTCCCGAGGAGCTGCAGCGGCGGATCGACGCGGACGAGGTGACTCCCGACCGCGGGCCGCCACGGCTCCATCCGAGTGCGGGCGGCGTCCTCGTCGGCGTCCGCCGCCCGCTCATCGCCTTCAACGTCAACCTCCTGACCGACGACGTCTCCGTCGCCAAGGAGATCGCGCGGCTCGTCCGGGAGCGGGACGGCGGCTTCCCCGGCGTGCGGGCGCTCGGCCTCGACCTCCCGAAGGCGGGGCTCACGCAGGTGAGCATGAACGTGACCGACTGGGAGGCCGCCGCCCTCCACGACATCGTCGCCCGCATCGCGGACGAGGCCGACGCCCGCGGCGTCGCGGTCGCCGGATCCGAGCTCGTCGGACTCATGCCCGCGGGCGCGGCCGTCGCCGCCGCCGGCAGCGTGCTCGGGATCGAGGGCTTCGACGGCACCCATGTGCTCGAGCTTCGGCTCCTCGACCGCTAGGCCGTCCCGCCGCGCCGGCGGTTTCGCTCACGTCGCGGCGAGCACGACGCCGACGACCGGAAATACCACGACCGCCATGAAGAGGAACCCGATCACGACGGCGGGGATGAGATTGTCCGCGTCCACGTCTCGGCCGTAACCGGCGCTGCGGAGAGGTAAACGCCCGCGTCGCGCGTTCCCTCCGGTTCTACACTTGCCCCGATGGCGACGACGACGGCGGTCTCGCTCACCGGAGACGACCTCACGCTCGCCGACGTCTGGGCCGTCGCGGTCGACGGCTCGGCGGCGGAGCTCTCGGACGAGGGCCGGCGGAAGCTTCGCGCCGCTCGGGAGCTCGTCGAGCGGGCCGCGAGCGCGAGCTCGGGCGAGCACACGTACGGGATCAACACGGGCTTCGGTCGCTTCGTCTCCCGGACGATCCCTCCCGAGCTCTCGGAGGAGCTCCAGCTGCGGCTGCTCCGCAGCCATGCGTGCGGCGTCGGCGAGCCGTATCCGCACGAGGTGGTGCGCGCCGCCATGCTCCTTCGCGCGAACGCGCTCGCGAAGGGGTACTCGGGCGCCCGCGTGGAGACGGTCGAGCTCCTGCTCGCATGCCTGAACGCCGGCGTCGTCCCGGTGGTGCCCTCGCGCGGGTCGGTGGGCGCCTCCGGCGACCTCGCCCCGCTCGCTCACCTCGCCCTCCCGCTCGTCGGGGAAGGCTGGGCCCGCCTCGACGGCGAGCGGCTCCCGGGCGGCGAGGCGCTTGCTCGCGTGGGCCTCGAGCCCGTCCGGCTGCGGGCCAAGGAGGGGCTCTCGCTGATCAACGGGACTCAGTTCATGGCCGCCGTAGCGGCGCTCGCGCTCGTACGCGGGCGGCGGCTCGCGCAGGCGGCGGACGTCGCGTGCGCGCTCTCGCTCGAGGCGCTCCAGGGCTCGCGCGTCAGCTTCCTGCCGGAGATCCACGCCCTCCGGCCCCTCCCCGGCCAGGACGCGTCGGCCGCGAACGTCCTCCGCCTGCTCGAGGGGTCGGCGATCATCGAGGCGCACCGCTGGTGCGACAAGGTGCAGGACGCGTACTCCCTCCGCTGCGCGCCTCAGGTGCACGGGGCGAGCCGTGATCTCCTGGCCTACGCCGAGGCGACGGTGTCCGTCGAGCTCAACGCCGCGACGGACAACCCGCTCGTTCTCGTCGCCGAGGGGGAGCTCGTCTCGAACGGGAACTTCCACGGGCAGCCGCTCGCCTTCGCTCTCGACGGGATGGCGATGGCGTTCGCCGAGCTCGCGTCCATCTCCGAGCGGCGCGTGGAGCGTCTCACGAACCCGTCTCTCTCGGACGGCCTCCCCGCCTTCCTCACGGACGACGGCGGCCTCAACTCGGGCTTCATGATCCCGCAGTACGTCGCCGCCGCGCTCGTGAGCGAGAACAAGGTGCTCTGCCACCCGGCGGGCGTCGACTCCATCCCCACGAGCGCAGGGCAGGAGGACCACGTCTCCATGGGCAACGCCGCCGCTCTCAAGGCCTGGCAGGTGCTCGCGAACGCGGAGCGCGCGCTGGCGATCGAGCTCCTCGCCGGCGCCCAGGGGATTGAGTTCCTCGCGCCGCTCGAGCCCGGAGCCGGCGTCCGCGCCGCGCATGACTTCGTGCGCTCGCTCTCCGCGACGCTCGAGGAGGACCGCCCGCTCGCCGACGACATCGAGCGCGTCGCCGGGGCCGTCCGCCGCGGCGATCTCGCCGCGGCCGTCGAGCGCGAGGTCGGCGAGCTCCGGTGAGCGTCGCCTCGGTCGACCGGCTCGTCGAGGACCTCTGCGGCGACCTCTCCACGATCCGGGCGCCACGCGGGCGGGAGCTGCACGCGCGCTCGTGGCAGACGGAGGCGCCGCTGCGGATGCTCCTGAACAACCTCGACGCCGAGGTCGCGGAGCACCCGGAAGAGCTCGTCGTCTACGGCGGCTCCGGCCGGGCGGCGCGGAGCCCCGGCGCTCTTCGAGCGCTCGTCCGGTCGCTCCTGACGCTGGCCGAGGACGAGACGCTCCTCGTCCAGAGCGGGAAGCCGGTCGGCGTCTTCCGCACCCACCCGGGAGCGCCGCGCGTCCTGATCGCCAACGCGCTGCTCGTGCCGCGCTGGGCGACGTGGGAGGAGTTCCGCCGCCTGGAGGCGCTCGGGCTGACGATGTTCGGGCAGATGACGGCCGGCAGCTGGATCTACATCGGCACGCAGGGGATCCTCCAGGGCACGTACCAGACGTTCGCCGCGGCGGGGGAGCGGCACTTCGGGAGCGCCGACCTCGGCGGCCGCACGATCCTGACGGCGGGGCTCGGCGGCATGGGGGGTGCGCAGCCGCTCGCGGGGACGATGGCGGGCGCGGCCGTCCTCTGCGTCGAGGTCGACCCGTCGCGGATCGAGCGGCGCCTCAGCACTCGCTACCTCGACGAGGCAGCCGACTCGCTCGACGACGCGCTCGCGCGCGTCCGGACGGCGGCCGCGGAGGGGCGGCCGCTGTCGGTGGGGCTCCTCGGGAACGCGGCCGAGGTCGTCCCCGAGCTTGCGCGCCGCGGCGAGCAGTTCGACCTCGTCACGGACCAGACCGCGGCCCACGATCCGCTGAACGGCTACGTGCCGGCCGGCCTCTCGGTGGAGGAGGCCGCCGCCCTCCGCTCGTCCGCTCCGGAGGAGTACCTGTCACGGGCCCGTGCCAGCATCGCAACGCATGTGTCAGCGATGCTCGAGCTTGCCCGGTCCGGGAGCTACGTTTTCGACTACGGGAACAACCTACGCGGGGAGGCGCAACAGGCAGGAGTCGAGGACGCGTTCACATATCCGGGCTTCGTCCCGGCCTATATCCGGCCGCTCTTCTGCCGCGGCGTCGGGCCGTTTCGCTGGGCGGCGCTCTCGGGCGACCCAGGGGACATCGCAGCGATCGACGGGGCGCTGCGCGACCTCTTCCCCGATGACGTCCTCCTCCAGCGCTGGCTCCAGCTCGCGCCCGAGCGCGTCGCCTTCCAGGGGTTGCCTGCACGCATCTGCTGGCTCGGCCACGGGGACCGCGCGAGAGCGGGGCTGGCGATCAACGAGCTCGTCCGCGACGGACGCGTGGCGGCGCCGGTGGTCATCGGGCGCGATCATCTCGACGCCGGGTCGGTCGCCTCGCCGTATCGCGAGACGGAGGCGATGATGGACGGCTCCGACGCAATCGCCGACTGGCCGATCCTGAACGCGCTCCTGAACACTGCGGCCGGCGCGACGTGGGTGAGCGTGCACCACGGCGGCGGCGTCGGAATCGGGAACTCGATCCACGCTGGCATGGTCGTCGTCGCGGACGGGACCGACGATGCCGCCGAACGGCTCGAGCGCGTCCTCACGACCGACCCGGGCATCGGCGTCCTCCGGCACGCCGACGCCGGGTACGAGGAGGCGCAGGCGGCCGCGCGGGAGCACGCGCTCGACATTCCCGGCGAGCTCGCCTAGCGCGCCCGGCTGCCGACGTCGTGCCGGTCGCCCGCTGCGGACGCGAGGTTCAGGCAGCCGGGAAGTAAGGTGGCGCGCGTGCCCGCGTTGCTCGTCCGCGACCTTGCCCAGGTCGTCTCCCCCGCGGGAGGCGGTGGACCGCTCCGTGGGGAGGAGCTTCGCGAGCTCCGCATCGTCGAGGACGCGTACGTCCTCTGCGAGGACGGACGCGTCGCGGGCGTCGGGCGGATGAGCGAGCTCCGTCCGCTCACGGGTGACGTGCATGAGATCGACGGACGCGGCCGCGCCGCCGTGCCGGGGCTCGTCGACTGCCACACGCATGCCTGCTTCGCGGGCGACCGCGCCGCCGAGTTCGAGCTCCGGGCCGCCGGTGCCGGCTACGAGGAGCTCCATGCGGCGGGCGGCGGGATCCTCTCCACGGTGCGCGCGACCCGGGCCGCAGGAGCGGACGCGCTCGCGGCCGCGCTCCGGCGCCACCGGGGCTGGATGCGCGCGCACGGCACGACCACCTGGGAGGCGAAGTCGGGCTACGGGCTCGACACGGAGACGGAGCTCGCGCAGCTCCGGGCGGTCCGCGACGCCGGCGGCATCCCCACGTGGCTCGGCGCGCACGCCGTCCCGCCCGAGTACGGCGACGCCGACGGGTACCTGGACTTCGCCCTGCGCGAGGTCCTCCCCGAGGCGGCGGCGATCGCCGAGGCCGCAGACGTCTTCCTCGAGCGCGGCGCGTTCGACGCCGTGCAGGCGCGGCGCTACCTCGAGGCCTGCCGAGAGGCCGGGCTCGTTCTACGCCTGCACGCCGACCAGTTCACGGAGGCGGGCGGCGTCGGCCTCGCCGTCGAGCTCGGCGCGCGGAGCGTGGACCACCTCGAGGCGACTGGACCGGGCGGCGTGCGGCTGCTCGCGACCGGCGGCGTGGCGGCTGTGCTCCTGCCGGTTGCGGCGCTCTTCCTGGGGCGGCCGATGCCGCCCGCGCGCGAGCTCGTCGATGCGGGGGCGATCGTCGCGCTCGCGACCGACTTCAACCCGGGGAGCGCGTACTGCGAGAGCCTGCCCGTGACGATGAGCCTGGCCTGCACGCAGATGGGTCTGGCGCCCGCGGAGGCGCTGGCCGCCGCCACGGTCAACGCCGCGTACGTCCTCGGCCGCGCCGACCGGATCGGGCGCATCGCGGCCGGGTTCACCGCCGACCTGGTCGTGCTCGACGTCCCGGACTGGCGCTACCTCGCCTACCATCTCGGGGGCGAGCACGTCGCGGTCGTGATCGAGCACGGAGAGGTGGCATGGGAGCGCTGAGATGAGCTGGTGGGTCCCGCTCGCGTTCATCGGGGCCGCGATCGTCGGCATCGTCATCGCGTTCAGCCTCACGGCCGGCCGCCCGCGCGCGTCCGCCGCGCGCGACGTGCTTCCCCACCACGGCCGGCGGAAGTCGCGGTGGGAGGAGGACAACGAGCTGGTCTGGAACCCGGGAGCGTTCGTCGCCGCAGCCGCGCTCGTCGGGCTGCTCGTGCTCGTTGCGGTCCTCGTCGAGGCGCTGTGACCGCCCCGCCAGGGCGGCAGCCGCGATAATCACGGCATGCCGTCGCGCAAGCAGCGCCGCCGTCGCGAGAAGCTCAAGCGCCACGAGTACGAGTACGTCCTCGAGACCGAGGAGGGCGAGGAGATCCCGCTGGAAAGTCCTCGCGCCGTCGACGCGAAGAACGGGCGCGCGGGTGACCGGGTCAGGGCGGAGAAGGGTCCGATCGACCGGCGGGGTCGCCGCGTCCCCGAGCCGTCCTTCCGCCGGGTGCTACGGCGCTCCGCCATCTTCGCGCCGCTCATCGCGATCTTCATCTACGTGACGGCCCCGGACATCAGCATCCCCGGGCTCGTCCTCAACGTCGTCCTCCTGCTCGCCTTCTTCATGCCCTTCAGCTACATGGTCGACGTCTTCGTCTACCGGATGCTGCTGCGCCGCCAGCGCCGCGAACGCGAACCGCGCCGCGGCTGACCCGTCCGCGGCGGTGGACCCGCACGAGCGCTCGGCGATCGCCCACGCCGGCCTTCCCTTCCAGAACCCGCTCGCCGAGGCGAAGGTCGACGCACTCGTCGCCCGTCTGCCGCTGCGGCCGGGCGACCGGGTCGTCGACCTCGGGTGCGGCAAGGCCGAGCTCCTCCTCCGGATCCTCGAGCGGCACGACGTGTCGGCCGTCGGCATCGACGTGTCGCCGTTCTTCCTCGCCGAGGCCCGGGAGCACGCGGCCCGCCGTCTGGCGCCCGGCCGGCTCGAGCTCCGCCACGAAGACGCCTCGCGGGCCGACCTCGCGGGGCGTCCGTTCGACCTCGCGATCGCGGTCGGCGCCGGCGGAATCTGGGACGGGTACCAGACTGCCCTGTGCTCGCTCGCCGGGCTCGTGCGCCCGGGAGGCCACGTCCTCTTCGGCGAGGGCTACTGGCGGCGGGAGCCAGCGAGCGAGTATCTCCGCGCCCTCGGTGCGGAGCGCGACGAGCTCCCGGACCACGATGGCCTCGTGGCCGCCGCCGCGGCCGCCGGGCTCGCGCTCGCGGTCGCTCTCGAGAGCAGCGAGGCCGACTGGGAGCGGTACGAGCGCCGCTGGGCCGCGAACGGCGAGCGCTGGGCGGCCGAGAACCCGGGCCACCCCGGCCGGGCCGAGCTGCTCGCCTGGATCGAGAACGGCCGCGACCGCTTCGAGCGCCTCGGCGGCCGGGAGACGCTGGGCTTCGGCCTCTTCCTCTTTCGGCGGGCCTAGGCGCCGGCGGACGCGCGCTCCTGGCCGCGGTAGTGACCGGGCCCGGGCCAGGGAGCGAGGAGGAGCAGGATCTTGGCGCCGCCGCCGCTCTGGACGGAATGGCGCTCGTTCGGCTCGAAGCGGGCGAGCGTCCCGGCGGGAGCCTCGAGCTCTTCGTCTCCCGCGCGGAGGATGACCGAGCCCTCGACGACGACGACCCAGGCGTGCTCCTTCACCTGGTGGTCGCCGAGCGCCTGGCCGGGATCGAGGCCGACGAGCACCGCGCGGGCCTCGTCGTCGCTCTTCAGGACGACCGGCGAGCGGCTGCCGCCGGGCGTCTCGATCTCCGCGAGCCTCCATGTCTCCACGGCCCCGGAGTGTATCCGCGCCGCCGTTAGACTCCGCCTCCGATGGGCCTCGACGTCACCCGGGTCGAGCTCGGCCCGTTCGCCGAAAACTGCTACGTCGTCCGCCGGCCGGGTGGGGACGAAGGGGTGATCCTCGACCCGGGCGCTCCCGGGGAGGACGACCGTATCCTCGGCGCCCTGGGCGGGGCCCGGTGCGCCGCTGTGCTCGTCACGCACGCGGACGTCGACCACCTGGGCGGCGTCGCGGACATCGCCGAGGCGACCGGCGCGCCGGTGCACATGGCGGCCCGGGACCGCGAGCGCCTCGAGCGGATCAACGACTTCGTGCCGAAGGCGTTCGGCGTCACCCTGCGGCCCCACACGCCCGACGTGCTGCTCGCGGGGGACGAGACGCTCGAGCTCGCGGGGATCACCTGGGAGACCCTGCGAGTCCCGGGGCACACGGCCGGCCACCTCGCCTACCACGCGGACGGGTGCCTGTTCGCCGGAGACCTCATCTTCGCCGGCTCCGTCGGCCGCACCGACCGTCCCGGTGACGACTGGGACAGCCTTCTCGCGTCGATCCGGATGCTCGTCGAGCGCTTTCCGCCCGAGACCGCTGTCTACCCCGGGCACGGCCCGAGCACGACGCTCGGCGCCGAGCTCGCCGGGAACCCGTTCCTCGCAGAGCTGCGGACCGCGCACCGGTGAAGATCGAGGCGCCGCGCGGCACGCACGACGTCCTCGCGATCGACTGGCCCCACTGGGAGCGCATCGTCCGCGAGGCCGAGCGCCTCTGCGCGCTCTACGGCTACGGGAGCATCACGACCCCCGTCTTCGAGGACACCGACCTCTTCCGGCGAACGTCCGGAGCCGGATCGGACGTCGTCCAGAAGGAGATGTACACGTTCCTCGACCGGAGTGAGCGCTCACTCACGCTGCGGCCCGAGGGGACGGCCCCGATCGCGCGGGCGTACCTCGAGCACGGGCTCCACCGGGAGCCGCAGCCCGTGAAGCTCTTCACGCTCGCGCCGATGTACCGGTACAGCGCTCCCCAGCGCGGCCGCTACCGCGAGCACTGGCAGCTCTCCGTCGAGGCGATCGGCTCCGACGACCCGGCGGTCGATGCGGAGCTCATCCAGCTCTACGCCGAGCTCCTGCGAGCCTTGGGCGTCTCCGAATGGACGCTGCTTCTCAACTCGATCGGGGACGAGAACTGCCGGCCGGCGTACCTGGAGCGGCTGACCGCCTGGCTCGACGCGCACGACGCAGAGCTCCGTGACGAAGAAGTGCGCGAAAAACGCGCAACGAGCCCGCTGCGCGTCTTCGACGTGAAGAGCGAGGCGTCGCGGCGGCTCCTCGCGGAGGCGCCCAAGATCGGGGAGTCGCTCTGCGACGCGTGCGCCGCCCACTTCGCGGCGGTGCGGGCAGCGCTCGACGCGTACGGGCTCGCGTACGAGCTCGAGCCGACGCTCGTCCGCGGCCTCGACTACTACACCCGGACGACGTGGGAGTTCGTCGGGCCGCACGAGGGCGCCCAGAGCGCGCTCTCGGGCGGCGGGCGGTACGACGGCCTCGTGGCCGAGATCGGCGGGCCGCCGACGCCGGGCGTCGGCTTCGGCGCCGGAATGGAGCGCCTGCACATGGCCGTCGGGAATGGGGCCGAGCCCGCGGAGATCGACGTCTTCCTCGCCTTCGAGGGGAACGAGCGGCGGCTCGAGCTCCTCCCGGTCCTCGCCCGTCTGCGGGCCGAGGGGCGGGCGGCGGAGACCGACTACGCCGGGCGCTCGCTCCGGGGCCAGCTCAGGCAGGCGCAGAGGCTGGGAGCGCGCGCGACGATCGTCGCGGCCCGCGAGGGCCTCACGGTCCGGCGTCGCGGCGCCCCGGACGTCCAGGTGGCGACGCTCGAGGAGGCGCTCTCCCTCCTTGGGTGAGACGTGGCGCGACCTCATGTGCGGCGAGGTGCGGAGCGAGCACGTCGGGCGGCGCCTCGCGCTCGCGGGCTGGGCGGACACGCGCCGCGACCACGGCGGGCTCGTCTTCGTCGACCTCCGCGACGCCACCGGCGTCTGCCAGCTCGTCGTCAGCCCGGAGCGGTCGCCCGAGGCGATCGGCGTCGCGCACGCGGTGCGCAACGAGTTCGTCCTCCGCGCGGAGGGCGAGGTCGTGCGGCGCGCCCCCGAGGCGGTCAACCCGGACCTGGCCACGGGCGAGGTGGAGCTGCAGGTCGACCGCCTCGAGATCGTCTCGCGTTGCCCGCCGCTGCCGTTCCAGCTGGACGAGGAGGGCGTGGACGAGACCCTCCGGATCCGCTACCGCTGGCTCGACCTGCGGCGTGAGCGCCTCCAGCGCAACATCCGCATGCGGGCGCAGATGATCTCGATCATCCGCCGGGAGATGGACGCCGCCGGGTTCGTCGAGATCGAGACGCCGATCATGGCGAAGCCGACGCCGGAGGGGGCGCGGGACTTCCTCGTCCCGACGCGGCTCCAACCCGGCCGCTTCTTCGCGCTGCCGCAGTCGCCCCAGATCTACAAGCAACTCCTCGTCATCTCGGGGTTCGAGCGCTACTACCAGATCGCCCGCTGCTTCCGCGACGAAGATCTCCGCGCCGACCGCGTCCAGGAGATCACGCAGCTCGACCTCGAGATGGCCTTCCCCGACCGGGAGGTCATCTTCGCGCTCATGGAGCGCGTCTTCTCCGCGGTCTGGCGCGAGTGCATCGACGCCGAGCTTCCGACGCCGTTCCCCCGGATGGCGTACGACGAGGCGGAGCTCCGCTACGGGACCGACAAGCCGGACCTCCGCTTCGGCCTCGAGATCGAGGACGCGACCGAGGGGACTCGTGCCTCGGAGTTCGGCGTCTTCGCCAACGCTCCCTGCGTCCGCTTCCTGCGGGTTCCGCAGGCGTTCTCGCGGGCCGAGCTCGAGCGGCTGGAGGTTTTCGCGAGGGAGCGGGGCGCGAAGGGCCTCGCCTACCTCGTCTACGACGAGACCGGAGAGGTGCGCTCGCCGATCGCGAAGTTCCTCTCCGAGCCGGAGCTGGCCCTCTTCCGCTCCGAGCCCGGCTCCACGGTTCTCTTCGGCGCCGACGCACCCGCCGTCGTCGCCCGCGTCCTCGGGGCCCTGCGCGTCCGCCTCGCCGACGAGCTCGGCCTCGTCGACGAGACGCTCTGGCGGCCGGTGTGGATCGTCGACTTCCCGATGTTCGACTGGGACGAGGAAGAGCAGGCCTGGCAGGCCAACCACCACCCCTTCACGTCGCCGACCGCGGAGTCGCAGGGGCTCCTCGACACCGAGCCCGGCGCGGCGGTCGCCCAGGCGTACGACCTCGTCGTCAACGGCGTCGAGCTCGGGAGCGGCTCGATCAGGATCCACCGCCCCGAGCTCCAGGCCAAGGTCTTCGACGTCCTCCGCATCTCGCCCGAGGAGCAGCGTTCGCGCTTCGGCTTCCTGCTCGACGCGCTCGGCATGGGAGCGCCGCCGCACGGGGGCTTCGCGCCGGGGATGGACAGGACGGTCATGCTCCTCGCCGGGGAGCCGAACCTGCGCGACGTGATCGCCTTCCCGAAGAACCAGGCGGGCGTCGACCCGATGAGCGGCGCGCCCTCCGAGGTGGGGGAGGAACAGCTCCGGGAGCTTGGAATTCAGCTCCGTGAGCCGCCGGGCTAACGCATTCCGCCGGTCCAGCCGATGAGGAGGGTCATACTTGTGTCGAGCCCGCGCGAGAGCCGCGGAGGGGAGGAGTAGAGAACGATGTCCACGCAAGATCCGGGACGTGCCCAGCCGGGGCTGACCCCGCTTCCCCGCCTCGAGGACATGCCCGTCTCCGCCGAGGGGTACGACCGGGCGAAGGTGCAGGAGGCCTTCGACGCCTTCCGCCGGCACGTCACCTCCCTCCAGGCGAATCTCCGCGTGCTCCAGGCGGCGCCGCGGAGCGCCATCACGGAGCCTTCCGGTCACGCCGTCCGCATGGACGCCCTCCACATGATCCGCGCCGCGGCCGAGTTCGCCGACACGATCGAGCGGGATGCGCAGGAAGCGGCGGCGAAGCAGGTCGGCCGCGCCGAGCAGGAGATCCGCGAGAAGCAGATGGAGCTCCAGCAGCAGGAGGCGGAGATCGCGCGGATCCGCCAGGAGACGGAGCGGCAGCGGGGCGAGATCCTCTCCGCCGCCCGCTCGGAGGCGCGCGAGATCCTCACGAAGGCGAACCGCGACTCGAGCGCGGAGCTTCGGGAGGCCGAGAGCCGCGGCACCCGCCTGCTCGAGCAGGCGCGCCACCAGGCGACCGAGCTGACGAACTCCGCCCGCGCCGATGTCGAGCAGACGCTCGAGTGGGCGCGGGCCCAAGCCGACGTCATCGTCCAGCGCGCCCGCATGGGCGCCGAGCAGCTCCTCTCGGCAGCGGGGCACGGCGACGCCGCCGTCCACGAGGCCGTCGACGCGATCGTCCGTGCGGCCGAGGCCGCCGTCGAGGCGACCCGAGGGCCGCGGGACGGGGAGCCGGCGAGCGCCGCCGGGCAGACCGGGGAGCCCGAGCCGGAGGAGCCGGCCGGCGAGGCCCCGGAGGAGACGCCCGAGCCCGCCGCCGAGCCCGACGAGGCGGGCGAGCCGCCGAGCGAGGACGAGGGCCCGAAACCGGCGTAAACGGCGGTAGGCTCGCGTCTGCGTGCCCGACCCGCGCTCTCTCTACCGGTTCGTCGCGCTCGCGGCGTTCATCCTCACGGTCGCCCTCGCCCTCTGGCTCCTCGAAGCCGAGCCGGTGGTCATCTGGCCCGTCATGATCGCGGCGTGGGCGGTCGCCGCCGCGCTCGAGTGGGCGGCCTGGCGGCTGGAGCGGCCGCGCGCCGCGGCCTCGCCGGAGGAGGCCGTCGACGAGGAGGTCGCCGCCGCGGCGGGGGCTGCGGCCCCGCCGCCTCCCGCGGGACCGGCGGCGCTGGTCGTGCCGCACGCGGGCCCGGATGCGTACGCCGAGCACGCGGCCGCGGGCGCGGCGGCGCCTCCCGACGAGGGCGAAGAAGCACCGGCGCCGGCGACCCCGCCCGAGCGCGAGCGGCCGCCTCTGCGGGCCGTCCCCTCGCCGGCTCCAGCGCCCGAGGCGCCGGCCGGACCGCTGACTCCGCCCGCGGCGGCCGAGCGCCAGCCTCGCCCGGCGGCCGCTGCAGGCGTCGTCGACCTGCGGACGCGCGCGACCCTCCAGCCCCGGCGCTGGAACCTCTGGGATCTCGAGCGGCTGGCGCGCGACGAGCTCCACGGCGATCCGCTCCGCTTCGAGGAGCTCTCCTACCTGTTCGTCCACCTCCGCCGGTTCGCCAGCCCCGACGGATCGCTTCCGACCGAGTTCGACGGCCTCGTTCGCGAGTCGTTCGGCGACCTGCTCGAACAGCGGCGATGAGAGCCGCCCTGCTGCAGCGGCAGGCCGCTCTGGCCGGCGTCGCGCTTCTCGCGGCGCTGGGCGTCGTCGCCCTCGGAGGAGCGGGCAACGGGCCCGCGCAGCCCGAAACGCCGCCCCCGCCGACCGTGCGGACGCAGTGGCAGGAGGCGCGCATCTCGGTCGTCGCCGCCGAGCGGCTCGGACGGCCGACCGCCTGCGGCGCCCCACTGACGGCCGAGACGGCCGGGATCGCGCATCCGGTCCTGCCGTGCGGCGTCGCCCTCGTCGTCTCGGCGAACGGGCGCGAGATCCGGACGCGGGTGGTGGAGCAGGGAGGCGTTCCCGAGGGCGTCGCCTTCGAGCTGACGCCCGCGCTGGCAGAGGAGCTCGGCGTCCCGGGGGGCGGGACGATCCGCTGGCGCTTCGCCGAGTGACCGAGGACGCGCACCGTCCGTCGGGGACACGACGGGGTCTGACCCCGAGTCGCCCGGCGCCGGCACTCGCGCTGCACGGCGAGACCGCATGGCTTCGTCCCCGCTCGTCTCTTGGGGACATGACGGGGTCTGACCCCGGCATGGCCTCCGGGGCCGGTGCTAGAGCCGTCCGTCGGGCGGCGCCGGCTCCAGCGCCCGCGCGGCCCAGGGAAGGGCGGTCCGGAGCTGCTCGAGCTGGATGGCCCGCACCCGCGGAGCGGCGGGAATCGTCGGCAGACCGGCCCGCGCCGCGAAGGAGCCGCAATCAACGCCGCCGCCGAGGAGTCGCGGGACGAAGCCGCGCGACCGCCGCGCAGATCCGGTGCTCGGCGCGCAGCCGGTCGGCGCTGAGGTCGTCGACGGCGGCCTTCGCGAGCGCCGTTCGTCCGTCCGCGAGCGTGACGACCCAGCGCTGGTTGTGCTGCGGCCGCCCGGAGCCCGGAACCAGCCGCTCGCTTCCCCGCCGAGCATGCGCGCTGTGGCGGCGCGAAGTCGCTCGTCCACCGGAACCCCCAGGGTAGTCCGCTAGAGTGGGTGACGGTGCTCGACTCCGTGCGTGGCGCCGTGCGCATATGTAGAACCAACACCTACTGAGAGGGAGCCCGGGTCCGGGCGGCGCCGAGGCGGCGGCCGGCAGGGCACCCACCTGGTTCGTCCAGGTTCCTCACGCACGGGGCTTCATCGGCGGAGTGGGGCACTTCTCTTTTCCATGGACGCGCGCGAGCTCATCGGGAACGCCGCCGAGTGCGGCGACCTCGCCTGGATCCGCCTCACCGTCGAGGCGGGCCGGATCGTGTCCGCGTCCGGCGGGGGGCCCGGCAGCGACGACCTCTGCCGGGACATCCGCGGCCTCACGACGCTCGAGGCCGCCGCCGTCCGGGGGAGCCGCCTCGCCGGCGACGCGCTCGCCGAGGCGCTCGGGCCGGCCGTCGCCGCTCAGCCCGCGGAGCGGCGCGTGGCCGTCGCCATGAGCGGCGGGGTCGACAGCGCGGTGGCGCTCGAGCGCGCGCGCGAGGCGGGCTGCGAGCCGGTCGGCG